>NZ_JBSGZI010000003.1:0-177025 GCF_053610945.1 Streptomyces sp. NPDC054849 | reverse complement strand
GTTCCGGCCCTCGGTGTTTGCGGCGGCGTCGTGCAGCATGGCAGCAGAGAGCCCCGGCACCCATCAGTGCCGGGGCTCTCGCGCGTTCGTGATCAATACACCTAGGCGCCCGCGCAGTTGGGGCAGACGCCGCGGTAGGTCACCTCGACCGCCGATACGACGAAGCCGAAGCGCTCCGTGTCCGGCAGGTCGGCCAGCGGGTTGCCCGCCGGGTGGACGTCGCGGATCGCGCCGCACTGGGCACAGACCAGGTGCTGGTGGGGCCGGTGGGCGTTCGGGTCGTACCGCTTGGCGCGTCGGTCCGTGGAGACTTCCAGGACTTCGCCGAGGGTGACGAGCTCGCCCAGTGTGTTGTAGACGGTCGCGCGGGAGATTTCGGGCAGTTTGGCCACGGCGCGGGCGTGTACTTCGTCCGCCGTCAGGTGCACGTGCTCACCGTCGAGCACCTCGGCCACGACGCGCCGCTGTGCCGTCATGCGCCAGCCGCGTCCGCGAAGTCGTTCCAGCAGGTCACTCATGGACACCAGCCTAACAGTGGGGATTCGGTGTAACTCCCGAACCGGTGCGGAATTGGATGCTCACTTGACTTAGACAAAGTCGATTGTAGGATCGGTTACAGCACAGGCCAAGGACAGGACACGCAGGAATGACGCAGGAGGCGCACGTGACGCAGGGACCGCTCACCACGGAGGCCGGGGCGCCGGTCGCCGACAACCAGAACAGTGAGACCGCCGGCGTCGGAGGTCCCGTCCTGGTCCAGGACCAGCTCCTGCTGGAGAAGCTCGCGCACTTCAACCGCGAGCGCATCCCGGAGCGCGTGGTGCACGCCCGCGGCGCCGGTGCGTACGGCACCTTCACCCTGACCCGTGACGTCTCGCAGTGGACGCGCGCCGCGTTCCTGTCCGAGGTCGGCAAGCAGACTGAGACCTTCCTGCGCTTCTCCACCGTCGCGGGCAACCTGGGCAGCGCCGACGCCGTGCGCGACCCCCGCGGCTGGGCTCTGAAGTTCTACACCGAAGAGGGCAACTACGACCTCGTCGGCAACAACACCCCGGTGTTCTTCATCAAGGACGCCATCAAGTTCCCCGACTTCATCCACACCCAGAAGCGCGACCCGTATACGGGCTCGCAGGAGGCGGACAACGTCTGGGACTTCTGGGGTCTGTCTCCCGAGTCGACCCACCAGGTGACCTGGCTGTTCGGCGACCGCGGCATCCCGGCGTCCTACCGCCACATGAACGGCTACGGCTCGCACACGTTCCAGTGGAACAACGAGGCCGGCGAGGTCTTCTGGGTCAAGTACCACTTCAAGACCGACCAGGGCATCAAGAACCTCACCCAGGCCGAGGCCAACCGGCTCGCCGGCGAGGACCCCGACTCGCACCAGCGCGATCTGCGCGAGTCCATCGAGCGCGGCGACTTCCCGTCCTGGACCGTGCAGGTCCAGATCATGCCGGCGGCCGAGGCGGCGACCTACCGCTTCAACCCGTTCGACCTCACCAAGGTGTGGCCGCACGAGGACTACCCGCCGATCGAGATCGGCAAGCTGGAGCTCAACCGCAACCCGGAGAACGTCTTCGCCGAGGTCGAGCAGTCGATCTTCTCCCCGGCGCACTTCGTCCCCGGCATCGGTCCCTCCCCGGACAAGATGCTCCAGGGCCGCCTCTTCGGCTACGGCGACGCCCACCGCTACCGCGTCGGCATCAACGCCGACCACCTGCCGGTGAACCGCCCGCACGCCACCGAGGCGCGCACCAACTCCCGCGACGGCCATCTGTACGACGGCCGCCACAAGGGTGCGAAGAACTACGAGCCGAACAGCTTCGGCGGCCCGCACCAGACGGACCGCCCGCTGTGGCAGCCGATGGCGCTGACCGGCGGCACCGGCAACCACGCCGCCCCCGTGCACCGCGAGGACAACGACTTCGTCCAGGCGGGCAACCTCTACCGCCTCTACTCCGAGGACGAGAAGTCCCGCCTGATCGAGAACCTGTCCGGCTTCATTGCCAAGGTCTCCCGTGACGACATCGTGGAGCGTGCGATCAACAACTTCCGCCAGGCGGACGGTGACTTCGGCAAGCGGCTCGAAGCCGCGGTCCAGGCCCTTCGCGGCTGACCCCCTCTCTGCGGCTGAACCGCCGCCGCTCTCGCGGAGGTGGTTGCCCGCCGTAGGGGCATCTCGAGTGATGGCCGCTCGCCGAATGAGGAGGGCCGGATTCCCGTCCAGGGGATCCGGCCCTCCTTGCCGTTCAGCCGGCTAGCTGGGCCGTGCGCCGCCGGTTCGGCACCCAGCAGCGGATCACGTCGCGCACGGACACGATGCCCACCGGCCCGCCGTGCTCCAGCACGATCAGGTGCCGGAAGCCGCCGTGGACCATCGCCTCGGCCGCTTCCTGCACGGTGGCGTCGGGGGTGCAGAACACGACGTTGTTGGTCGTGTGCGCGCCCACGGACTCCCGGTCGGGATCGTGCCCCGCACCGATCGAGTTGAGGATGTCGCGCTCGGTCAGGATGCCGATTCCGCTGTGCTCGGGGTCGAGGACGACGGCCGCGCCGACGCGCCGGCCGGACATCAGGCAGGCCGCCTGCCGGAGGGTGTGTGCGGGTCCGAGGGTGAGGATCACGGTGCTCATTGCGTCACGGACGAGCATGAAGAGAGCCACCTCCTGGGGTGAGCCCCCCGCTTGGGTGGGTGTACTCGTGAAGTCGCCACTAGAGAAACGCTTCACAAGCGCACAAGCGTGGGGAGTTTCAGATTCCCACGGATCCGGGGGGCCAACAAGAAGGCGCGTAGGGGAGCGCGTTCGGCGCTCGTGGCGTCAGGCGCGCGGGCGCAGCAGGCCGAGCATCTCCTCGTGGAGCAGTCCGTTCGACGCCGCCGCGTTCCCGCCGTGCACGCCGTCCACCCCGTCCAGGCTGGTGAAGCGGCCGCCCGCCTCCTGGACCACCACCGCGATGGCCGCCATGTCCCACAGGTTCAACTCCGGCTCGGCGCACAGGTCCAGCGAGCCCTCGGCGACCATCATGTACGGCCAGAAGTCGCCATAGCCGCGGGTACGCCAGCAGGCCCGGGTCAGGTTCAGGAACCCTGCGAGACGGCCCTGCTCCTCCCAGCCGCTCAGTGAGGAGTACGCGAAGGAGGCGTCGCCCAGCCCGCCCACCTGCGAGACGCCGATCGCCGTGGTCTCGCCGAGCGCGCCGCCCGCGTACGCGCCCCCGCCCTGCGCCGCCCACCAGCGGCGGCCCAGCGCCGGCGCGGACACCACGCCCACCACCGGGCGGAAGACGCCGTCGGCACCCTCGGCCATGAGGGAGATCAGGGTCGCCCAGACGGGGACGCCGCGCACGTAGTTCTTCGTACCGTCGATCGGGTCCACGACCCAGCGGCGCGGACCGCTGCCCTGCAGGCCGTACTCCTCGCCCAGGATCGCGTCGTCGGGCCGCGCGGCCGCGATGCCGGCCCGGATGATCTCCTCGGCGGCCCGGTCCGCCTCGCTCACCGGGGTCATGTCCGGCTTCGTCTCGACCTTCAGGTCGAGGGCGCGGAACCGCTCCATCGTGGCGGCGTCGGCCGCGTCGGCGAGCTCAAGGGCAAGGCGGAGGTCATCGTCATACTCGGGCATGCCCGAACAGTATCCAGACTCCCGGACCCCGACCAACGAGGTCCACAGTGCGGCCGGACGTGCCCTTGACAGGGGAGGCGCCCTTGACAGGATCTGGCACCCCGTCAACTCTGGCCGGAGAGCCGAGCGGGGAGGCGATGATGCCGGCAGCCCGGGAATCCTTGCTGGAGGCGGCGGGAGCGGCCCTCTCGGCCCGCCCCTGGCCGTCCGTGCGGATGGTCGACGTGGCCGCCGCCGCCGGGGTCTCCCGGCAGACCCTCTACAACGAGTTCGGCGGCAAGGCGGGCCTGGGCCGCGCCCTGGTACGGCGCGAGGCCGACCGCTACCTCGAGGGGGTGGACCGGGCCCTGTCCACCCCGGCCCAGGCCGCCGAGCGGCTGGCCGCGGTCGCGGAGTGGACCGTACGGGCGGCCCGCGCGCACCCCCTCGTACGGGCCCTGCTCACCGGCAGCTGGGACGCGGGGCTGCCGGCCGCGGGCCGGCGGGCGCCGGGGCCCGGTGAGCTGGCCCGTGCCGTCCGCGACCGGGCGGCCGCCGCGCTCGCGCCGGGGGAGGGCCTGCAGCGGTGCGAACTCGCCGTACGCCTCGCCCTCTCCTACGTGATCGCCCCGGCGGAGGAGCCGGGGTGCGGTGAGCTGCTCCGGATGCTCAGTGCGCCGAACCGGACAGCTGGAGCCCGATGACCCCCAGGATGACCAGCGAGATCGAGACGAGCTTGAGGGTGGAGACCAGGTCGCCGAGGAAGACCATGCCGTAGATCGCCGTCCCGGCCGCGCCGATGCCCGTCCACACCGCGTACGCCGGGCCCACGTCCAGTTTCTTGAGCGCCAGCGTCAGCAGACCGAAGCTGCCGAGCGCGAAGCACGCGAAGGCGACGGTCGGCCACAGGCGCGTGAAGCCGTGGGAGAGCTTGAGGCAGACCGCGAAACCGGTCTCCAGGAGTCCCGCGACCACGACCAGCAGCCACGCCATGTCGAATGCCTCCCCGCGTCACGTGACATCGCGTCACTTGGTGCGATTATGCATTTATCCAGACAGGGCCTCCCACAAACGCGGCCGGGCCCGCCGAACGATCAGTCGCCCTCGCGCCGTTCCCGCGTCTCCAGCAGCCGCCGCAGCGAATACAGCCGCGCCGGGTCCGCGTGACCGTCCTCCACCCACTTGTCGAGCGCGCAGTCCGGCTCGTCGTGGCTGCACGCGCGCGGGCACTCCTCCGTACCCGGTACCAGGTCCGGGAAGGCCAGGATCACCCGGGACGGGTTCACGTGGTGCAGGCCGAAGGAACGGACGCCCGGGGTGTCGATGACCCAGCCCTCCATCCCCGGCAAGGGCAGGGCCAGCGCCGAGGTGGTGGTGTGCCGTCCGCGCCCGGTGACCGCGTTGACCACCCCCGTCGCGCGCTTGCGGTCCGGCGCCACCAGCGAGTTGACCAGGGTGGTCTTGCCGACGCCCGAGTGACCGACGAACGCGGTGATCCGGCCCTCCAGGCGCTCGCGCACCTTGGCGGCCGCGTCGCCCGTGGCGAGCTCCTCGCGGTTGGTCACCACGTAGTTCACGCCGAGTGTCGAGTAGATCTCCAGGATCTTGTCCGCCGAGGTCAGGTCGGACTTGGTGAGCACCAGCAGCGGCTCCAGCCCTGCGTCGTACGCCGCCACCAGGCAGCGGTCGATCATCCGGGGCCGCGGCTCCGGGTCGGCCAGGGCCGTGACGATGGCCAGCTGGTCGGCGTTGGCGACGACCACCCGCTCGTAGGGGTCGTCGTCGTCCGCGGTGCGCCGCAGGACGGACTTGCGCTCCTCGATCCGCACGATGCGGGCCAGGGTGTCCTTCTTGCCGGACAGATCGCCGACGATCCAGACCCGGTCGCCGACCACCGCCGCCTTGCGGCCCAGTTCCCTGGACTTCATCGCGTGCACCGTGCGGTTCTCGACCAGACAGGTCAGCCGCCCGCGGTCGACCGTCAGGACGAAGCCCTCCGAGGCGTCCTCGTGCTTGGGCCGGATGCTCGTCCGCGGCCGGTTGCCCTTGGGGTTGGGGCGCTGGCGGATGTCGTCCTCGTCGGTGTGCTTGCCGTACCTGCGCATGACGTGCCCTACGCTCCCGCACCCGCTCCGGGCGTTCCGGAGTCACCGGCGTCCCCGGCGAGCATGTCCGTCCACATCTGCGGGAAGTCCGGCAGGGTCTTCGCGGTCGTCGCCACGTTTTCGATCCGTACGCCCTCCACCGCCAGGCCGATCACCGCGCCCGCGGTGGCCATCCGGTGGTCGTCGTACGTGTGGAAGACGCCGCCGTGCATCCGGCGCGGCCGGATGCGCAGGCCGTCCTCGGTCTCGGTGACGTCGCCCCCGAGCGCGTTGATCTCCTTGGTCAGTGCGGCCAGCCGGTCCGTCTCGTGCAGCCGCAGGTGCGCGACACCGCGCAGCACCGACTCGGAGTCGGCCAGGGCCGCCACCGCCGCGATGCCCGGGGTGAGCTCGCCGACCTCGCCCAGGTCCACGTCGATGCCGTGGATCTTGCCGGTGCCGGTGAAGACCAGGCCCGCGTCGGTCAGCTCGCAGGAACCGCCCATCTCGGTGAAGATCCGGCGCAGCGCGTCACCGGGCTGCGTGGTGCGGCGCGGCCAGTCGGGGATGGTGACCGTGCCGCCGGTGATCAGCGCCGCGGCCAGGAACGGCTGGGCGTTGGAGAGGTCCGGCTCCACGACCATGTCGCGGCCCAGCAGGGCGCCGGGGGAGACCCGCCACACGTTCTTCTCGCCGCCGGCCTCGGGGGTGTCGACCTGGGCGCCCGCGGCGCGCAGCATCTCCACCGTCATCCGGATGTGCGGCATCGACGGCAGGTTGGTGCCGACGTGCCGGACCTCGACGCCCTGGTTGAAGCGCGGCGCGGAGAGCAGCAGCGCGGAGACGAACTGCGAGGAGTTGGTGGCGTCGATCTCGACCGTGCCGCCCTCCAGGGCCCCGCCGCCCTGGACGGTCAGGGGCAGCGCGCCCCGGCCGTCGTCGTCGATCCGGGCGCCGAGCGTGCGCAGGGCGCTGATGACCTGGCCGAGCGGGCGCTCGTAGGAGCGCGGGTCGCCGTCGAAGCGGATGTCGCCGTCGGCGAGGGTGGCGACGGGCGGCAGGAAGCGCATGACCGTGCCCGCGTTGCCGACGTCCACGGTCGTCGGTCCGTGCAGGGCCGCCGGGATGACCCGCCAGGCCTCGCCGCTCTCACCGTCACCGGCGGAGCTGGAGGACACGGTCTCCTCGATGCCGACGCCCATCGCGCGCAGCGCGTCCGACATCAGCTGGGAGTCGCGCGAGCGCAGCGGGCGGCGCACCCAGCCGGGCTCGGCGGCGAGCGCGGCGAGGACGAGGGCCCGGTTGGTGACCGATTTGGACCCCGGCACCGTGACGGTGGCGTGGACGGTCCCATCGGCGAGCGGAGCGGGCCAGAGGGCAGGGAGCGCGGGGGTCTCGGTCATGGCCCCCACTTTAGTGGCTTCCTCCGGACCCGGATCTTGATCGCTGCCCGGTCTCACGGGGTGGTCACACGTCGAGCAGCCAGCGGCCGCCGCCGACCAGCGAGCAGAGCGCGACGACATGGAAGAAGAGCAGCCACACCACGGGGTGCAAGTGAGTGAGCCGGCCCAGCTGGTCGGCGTCGGAGTCGGGCGCTCCGCCGTTCCTCCGCTTGGCCCCCAGCTCGAAGACCGGCCGGACCCCGCCGAGTACCAGGAACCACACCACCAGGTAGGCGAAGGCGGCCTGCACCTCGGCCGGAGTCAGCCAGGACACCAGCAGGAAGGTTCCGCCGGTCAGCACCACGGTCAGCGCCCCGTACGCGTTCCGGATCATGACCAGCATGACCACGAGGAGGGCGGTGGCCGCCCACAGCAGCAGCGTGATCCGATGCGCGGAGAGCAGCGCCGTCCCGCCGAGCCCGAGCAGCGAGGGCGCCGTGTACCCGCCGGCGGCGGTCAGGATCATCCCGAGCCCGGTCGGCTTGCCCCGGCTGACGGTGACCCCGCTCGTGTCGGAGTGCAGCCGTATCCCGCTCAGCCGACGCCCGGTCAGCAGCGCCAGCAGGCCGTGCCCGCCCTCGTGCGCGATGGTGATGGCGTTGCGCGACAGCCGCCACAGCGGGCGGGGCCCCACGGCGGCCAGCGCGACCAGGCCGGTCACGATCACCAGCCACAGGTCGGGCGCGGTCTGTATGCCCGTGAGCCGGTCCCACAGGCCGGCCGTCGTGCTGCTGTCCATAAGGTGGCGGACTCCTTGCGGTGGTGTGCGGGTGACATGGCAGTGTGGCAGCCATGTGCGGACGGTATGCGGCCAGTCGTGGGCCCGAGGACCTCGTGGAGGCATTCGGCATCGAGAAGTGGGAGCCGGAGGAGGCCCTGGACCCCGACTGGAACGTGGCGCCGACGAAGGAGGTCCACGTCGTCCTCGACCGTCCCCTCAAAGACGCTTCGCACCCGCGTCCGGTTCGCCAGCTGCGCACCCTGAAATGGGGCCTGGTGCCCTCCTGGGCCAAGAACCCCGACGGCGCGGCCCGGATGATCAACGCCCGGTCCGAGACCCTGCACGAGAAGCCGTCCTTCCGCCGCCCCTTCGCGCAGCAACGCTGCATCGTCCCCGCCGACGGGTACTACGAGTGGGTCACCGCCCACGACGAGCGACAGCTGGAGGTGGAGGGGAGGAAGAAACGGGCCCGCAAGCAGCCCTACTTCGTCCAGCCCTGCGACGGCTCCGTGTTCGCCATGGCGGGGATATACGAGTTCTGGCGCGACCGGACCCTGCCCGACGAGCACCCGCTCGCCTGGTGGGTCACCTGCTCCGTGATCACCACCGAGGCCGAGACCGGACCCCTGGGCGTGGCCCCGGCCGAGGGACCGCGCTCGCTCGCCGAGATCCACCCGCGGATGCCGCTGATGCTGACCCCGGACCGCTGGGACGCCTGGCTGGATCCCGCGAACACCGACACCGAGGGCTCGCTGCGCGACCTCCTGGCCCCGCCGCCGGGCGGGCTGATGCGGGCCTACCCCGTGTCCACCGCCGTGAGCAACGTGCGGAACAACGGGCCGGAGCTGCTGACGGAGCTGGCCGCGCCGGAGGAGGGAACCCTCTTCTGACCGGGCGGGGCGGCACGATGGGTGCATGACCACGCGTACCCAGAGCGTCGACACCCCGGCGGGCGAGGCCCGCATCACCTGGCACCCCGCCCCCGAGGCGAAGCTCGTGCTCGCCGTGAGCCACGGCGCCGGCGGCGGCGTCGAGGCCCGCGACCTCCAGGCGCTGGCCGCCGCCCTGCCCGCCCGCGGGATCACCGTGGCACTGGTCGAACAGCCCTGGCGGGTCGCCGGGAAGAAGGTCGCCGCCGCGCCCAAGGTGCTGGACGAGGGCTGGCGCGGGCTCTGGCCGGCGCTCGCGAAGCCCGGGCTGCCGGTGGTCGCGGGCGGGCGCAGCGCCGGGGCCCGGGTGGCCTGCCGGACCGCCGCGGAGCTGGGCGCCGCCGGTGTGCTGGCGCTGGCGTTCCCGCTGCACCCGCCGGGCCGGCCGGAGAAGTCCCGCGCCGAGGAGCTGACCGGGGCGGGCCGGCCCACCCTCGTGGTCCAGGGCGGCCGCGACCCCTTCGGCCGCCCCGGGGAATTCCCGCCGCCCGGCGCGCAGGACCCGTACGAGCTCGTGGAGGTGGCGTACGGCGATCACGGCTTCGCGGTGCCGAAGAAGGCGGACACCACCCAGGAGGAGGCCCTGCGGACGATCACCGACGCGGTGGGGGAGTGGCTCGCCCGGCTGGCCGCGTGACCACGCCCCGCCCCGCCCCGCCACGTCCAGGCGAACGGAGGCGCACCGGCGGGGCGGTGACCCGGATCACGCCGGGCGCCCGCGCCCCGACGGAGGCCGGAAACCCGTGGTGCGCCCGGGAATGCGCCGCCCGGCCCTTCTGTTGTCTCGGATGTCGGTACGTACGGAAACTCGTCGGAGGAGAGGGAGCGCATGACCCAGGTCATCAGCCAGAACCGTCCGCAGGCCGCTGACCTGGACTGGACGGTGCTTCCGGGGCCCAAGCGCAGCTCGCTCCGGGCGGCGGAGGGCCGGGAAGGTCGACTATTCTCCGATTCGAGCGGATCCGCTTTCGGAGCCGCCACGCTGTCGGAGGAGGTGGGTCCTGTCGCTGGGACCGACGAAGGCCACGCGGAGGAGACGACCCCGGAGCGCAACGCGCGCTTCGAGCGGGACGCCCTCGGCTACCTCGACCAGATGTATTCGGCCGCGCTGCGCATGACGCGCAATCCGGCCGACGCCGAGGACCTGGTCCAGGAGACGTACGCGAAGGCATACGCGTCCTTCCACCAGTTCCGCGAGGGCACCAACCTGAAGGCGTGGCTGTACCGCATCCTGACCAACACGTTCATCAACTCCTACCGCAAGAAGCAGCGCGAGCCCCAGCGCAGCGCCGCGGAGGAGATCGAGGACTGGCAGCTGGCGCGTGCCGAGTCGCACATGTCGACCGGACTGCGTTCCGCCGAGTCGCAGGCGCTGGACCACCTGCCCGACTCGGACGTGAAGGAAGCCCTGCAGGCCATTCCGGAGGAGTTCCGCATCGCGGTCTACCTTGCCGACGTAGAGGGCTTTGCGTACAAGGAGATCGCGGACATCATGGGTACACCCATCGGTACGGTCATGTCGCGACTGCACCGTGGCCGCCGTCAACTCCGCGGAATGCTGGAGGACTATGCCCGCGAGCGCGGGCTGGTTCCCGCGGGCGCCGGAGAGACGAACGACCGGAAAGGCTCGGACTCATGAGTTGCGGAGAGCCGCACGAGACAGAGTGCTCTGAGGTCCTGGACCACCTGTACGAGTTCCTCGACCATGAGATGCCCGACAGCGACTGCACGAAGTTCGAGACGCACTTCGGCGAGTGCAATCCCTGTCTGGAGAAGTACGGCTTGGAGCAGGCCGTGAAGAAGCTGGTCAAGCGCTGCTGCGGATCGGATGACGTACCGAGTGACCTGCGGTCGAAGGTGATGGGCCGGATCGAGCTGATCCGGTCCGGTCAGGCGGTGCCCGACCACGACGTCACCGCCGACAATCCCGCTCCCGGCTGACCGGGTCGGCGTCACATTGAACAACCGCCCCCGGAAGGGCACTTCGTTCACCCGAATGTGCTAATCCGGGGGCGTCCGCATGGCGCAATGCGAAAATGTGGCCCACCTCGCTCGGGGCCCCACTTATTCTCCCCATTCGGTGCTGGTTTGATTCAGTACCCGGCTTGCACGCCACAGGGGAGGAGAGCGCCATGCGGGGACTTCCGCCGAAGGCGCGCGGATACATCCTGTGCGCCGTCCTCGGGGCACTCGCCTGCATCGCCCCGGCCCTCGCCGATTCCGGTACGCCCTGGGCGGCCGTGGCCCTGCTCGCCCTGCTCTATCTCGGCTGCGAACTCGTCAAGATCTGCCCGGTGCCGGGAAGCCGGGTCCCCGAGGGCATCGGCTCCTTCTTCCCCGTGGTGCTCGCCGCCGTCTTCCTGCTGCCGCCGGCCGCTGCTGCTCTCGTGGCACTGCCCGGGGGCTTCGCGGGGACCGTGGCCCAGCGGCCCGTCCGGGTGCGCCGGGTGTGGCACTGCGCGCAGCAGGCCATAGCCGCCTGGGCCGCCGGCCAGGTGTTCGCGCTGCTGCGCGGCCCGGCCTCCCTCGGCGCAGGGCACTCCGGCGGGTCCGGGCCTCCCGGGTGGGTGGCCGATTTTCCCTACGTGCTGCTTCCCGCGGCGGCCGCGGCCGCCGCCTTCTGCCTGGTCCTCACCGCCCTCGACGGGGGCATCCTGGCCGCCGCCGAACGCCGGCCCGCCGCCACCGCCTGGCGCGGACTGCTCACCCGCTCCCTCGCCCCCCACTGCGTCCACGGCCTCGCCGGCCTGATGATGGCCGTCATGTGGCGCAGCCCGTACGGGCTCCCGGCAGCCCTCCTCGTCCTGCTGCCGATGTACATCTCCTGCTGGGTCTTCGCCCAGTACCACCGCGAGCGCGCCGCCCACCAGGCCACCATCCGCGCCCTCGTCCAGGCCGTCGACATCAAGGACCGCTACACGCGCGGCCACAGCGAACGGGTCGGCCAGGCCTCCGCGATGATCGCCCGCGAGCTGGGCATGGCCGAGGACCGCATGGAGGTCGTGCGCATCGCCGGGATCCTGCACGACGTCGGGAAGCTCGGCGTCCCCACCCGGCTGCTGCGCAAGGACGGGCCGCTCACGCCCGAGGAGCGCCGGATCATCGAGCTGCACCCCGAGTACGGGCACGAGATGGTGCGCGGGATCGGCTTCCTGGGGGAGGCCCGGTCCGCGATCCTGCACCACCACGAGCGGGTCGACGGCTCCGGCTACCCGTACGGCCTGACCGGTGAGCAGATCCCGGTCCTGGCCCGGGTGGTGGCGGTGGCCGACGCCTTCGACGCGATGACCTCGACCCGCTCGTACAGCCGGGCCCGGCCGGTGCCGACGGCGCTCGCCGAACTGGAGCGGTGCGCGGGGGCCCAGTTCGACCCGGCGATGGTACGGGCCCTTTCGGGCGCCATCGGGCGGCACGGCTGGCATCCGGTGGTCACCTCGGACGAGGACCTCCAGGTGATCAGCGGTTCCGCCGGCGCGGCCGCCGCGGGGGCGAGGCCGGACCAGGGTGCTCCAGGGGACGGGGACCGCGGGGCCGGGCCGGGCGCGCCGCGCGTCCAGGGTCCCCGGTCCGGGCTCGGCGCCCCGGCGTGCCCGGCCGGTGCGGGCGCCAGGAGCCCCGAGGTGCGCAGCCGCCCGCGCGACGGGGACGCGCCGCCGGCCGGCGCCCCCGCCGCGGTGCGCGTCCTGCCCGCGCAGGACGGGACGCCCCGGCCGGGGCAGGCGGGCGACGGCGGCGCGGGGGACGCCGCTACGGCGGCCGGTGTCACCGCGGACGGTGCGACGGTGGCCGGTGTCATCGCGGACGGTTCCGACAAGGGCGGCACGCGGGGCGTCCGGTGAGGGGGATCGCCGCGTGGGCCGTGCGCGGCGCGGCCGGGGTGCTCACCGTCGTCGGCCTCGGCCACACCCTGTGGAACGGCGTCGTGGAGCCCGGCGCCGCCCTGGCCTTCGGAACCCTGATCGCCGTCGGCGAGCTCGCCCGCCGGGACCTCCCGGGCCCCGTCGACCGCCAGACCGCGCCGCTCGGCTCCGCCGGGGCCCTCGCCTACGCCCTGCTCGGCCAGAACGCCGGGCAGCCCACCCACCACGGGGTGCTCCAGACCGTCGCGGTCGTCGTCGCGGCCGCCCTCGCCGGGATCGTCCCGCACGTCGCCCGCGGCCGCGGTCCCGTCGTCGACCACCTGTCCCGCCGGGTGCTCACCGTCACCTTCGCCGCCGTCTGTTTCCAGCCGCTCTACAACTCCGGGCGCCTGGAAGAGCGGGTGGGCCAGGGCCCGTACCTCGTCCTGTTCCTGCTCTTCCTCCTCGGCCTCACCGCCCTGTGCGACGCCGTGCTCGCCGCCGTACTGGCCGGGGCCCGCACGGGCTGGCCGTACGGGCCTCTGCTGCGCGACGAGCTGCACGCCCAGCTCGGCATCGGCTCGGCGATCTGTGCCACCGGCGTCGTGATGGCGCTCGGCGTGGCCGTCGCGGGACTGTGGGCCATACCCGTCTTCAGCGTGCCCCTGCTGCTGACCCAGCTGTCCTTCCACCGGATCACCGCGATCCGCACCACCTACCGCCAGACCATCACCTCCCTGGCCCGCGCCACCGAGATCGCCGGCTACACCCGGCCGGGCCACGCCCGCCGGGTGGCCGCCCTGAGCTGCGCCGTCGGCCGGGAGCTGGGCCTCTCGGAGCGGGAGCTCACGGTGCTGGAGTACGCCGCCCTGATGCACGACATCGGGCAGCTCTCCCTCGTCGACCCGGTCCCGGACGGAGCCACCGCCGAACTGCCCGCCGCCGAGGCCCGCCGGATCGCCGGGCTGGGCGGGGAGGTGGCCCGGCAGACCGGGGTGCCCGCCGAGGTCGCCTTGGTGGTGGAGCGGCAGGCGGATCCGTACCGCCGTCAGCCCGCACTGGCCCGCATCGTGCGTACCGTGAATGCGTACGACGACCTGGTCGGGGGAAGCCGTCACCCGGGCGGCTCACTGGCCGCCCTGGAACAGCTCCGGCTGGGGACGGGGCACGACTACCAGCCGGAGATCGTTGAGTGCCTGGCCAGGGTTCTGGCCAGGGGCGGACGTGACAGAGTTGTTCCCGTCCCACCTGGGTAACCCATGGGTAATGAGCGGCCGTCCGAGTGGGCATGGTTGGATGCCAGTAGGGGGACCGTGAGAGTGTCCGCAGGACTGCACCGTAGGACCGGCAGGCGGGAATCGTGAGGATCTTCGGGAAGGTACGGCATCGGCCCTCCGCCTCGTGGCGGCAGGCCACCGACCGCGCGTTCACGCTGATCGGCGACGGGCGGTACGAGGACGCGGGCGCGCTTCTGACCAGAGCCGCGGACCTGGAGCCCTGGCTGTCCGAGTCCTGGTTCAATCTGGCTCTGCTGCACAAGTTCCGGCACGACTGGGAGCAGGCGCGGGCCGCCGGTCTGCGCGCCGTGGCCCTGCTGGACCGCGAGACGGGCGCCCCGGACTGGTGGAACGTCGGGATCGCCGCGACCGCCCTGCAGGACTGGCCGCTGGCCCGGAGGGCCTGGCAGGCGTACGGGCTGAAAGTGCCCGGAGACCCCCACGGCGCGGGTCCGGGCGGGAAGGGCAGCGGCGAACCGGTCGGCATGGAGCTCGGCAGCGCCGCCGTGCGGCTCTCGCCGGAGGGTGAGGCCGAGGTGGTCTGGGGCCGCCGGCTGGACCCGGCCCGGCTGGAGGTCCTGTCGATCCCACTGCCCTCCTCGGGGCGGCGCTGGGGCGAGGTCGTGCTCCATGACGGGGTTCCGCACGGCGAGCGGGTGACCGCGGCCGGCCCCTCCTACCCCGTGTTCGACGAGATCGAGCTGTGGGCGCCGTCGCCGGTGCCGACCTGGGTGGTGCTGCTGGAGGCGGCCACCGAGGCCGACCGCGACGCGCTGGAACAGCTGGCCTCGGACGCCGGCTTCGCCGCCGAGGACTGGTCCTCGTCGGTGCGGCTCCTGTGCCGGACCTGCTCGGAGAGCGAGATGCCGAGCGACGAGGGCGACGGCGAGCACCTGGATCCGCACGACCACAGCGAGCCGGGGCATCCGGGACCGCTGGGGCACCGTACGGCCGGCTCCGGCTCCCTGTGGGTGCCCGAGCGCGAATGCGGCATCGCGGCGCCGGCCGGTCTCGTGCGCGGACTGCTCGACGGATGGGTCGCGGACAGCCCGGGCACCCGGGAGTGGCGGGATCTCGAAGAAGTCTGCTGAGCCGGGCCGTAGGCTGTACGGGCACATCGATGGCCGCCACGACCATCGGTGACCGGGACTTACGGAAGGCGTACGGCGGACATGGCGCAGCAGGAGAACGAGGTTGTCGAGGTCGTGAACGACGGGTACGTCGTGGACACCGAGGACTGTGAGGCGCGCGAGCTCGCCCACCGTCAGCGCGGTACGGCCCGTCCGATCACGGTGGTCGGCAACCCGGTCCTGCACCGGGAGTGCAAGGACGTCACCGAGTTCGGCGACGAGCTGGCGCAGCTGATCGACGACATGTTCGCCAGCCAGAAGGCCGCCGAGGGCGTGGGCCTGGCCGCGAACCAGATCGGCGTGGACGCCAAGGTCTTCGTCTACGACTGCCCGGACGACGACGGCAAGCGCCACACCGGTGTCGTGGTCAACCCGAAGCTGGTCGAGCTTCCGGCCGGCGCCCGGGTGCTGGACGACTCGAACGAGGGCTGCCTGTCGGTCCCCACGGCGTACGCCTCGCTGGCCCGCCCCGACTACGCCGAGGTCGAGGGCCAGGACGCGCAGGGCAACCCGATCAAGGTGCGCGGCACCGGCTACTTCGCCCGCTGCCTGCAGCACGAGACCGACCACCTGTACGGCTACCTCTACATCGACCGCCTCTCGAAGCGGGACCGCAAGGACGCCCTGCGGCAGATGGAAGAGGGCACCCCGCGCTACGAGACCGTCCCGAACGCGTAGTACCAGGACGCTAGGCGGCCTGCGGGCCCCGGAAGGTGCGCCGGAAGGAGTTCGGCGTGGTGCCCAGGGTCCGCAGGAAGTGGTGGCGCAGGGCGGCCGCGTTGCCGAAACCGCAGCGGCCGGCGATCGCGTCGACCGTCTCGTCGGTGGACTCCAGCAGCTCCTGCGCCAGCAGCACCCGCTGGCGCAGCACCCACTTGTACGGCGTGGTGCCGGTCTCCTGCAGGAAGCGGCGGGCGAAGGTGCGCGGGGACATGTGCGCGCGCTCCGCGAGCTGCTCGACGGTGATCTCGTCCTCCAGGTGGCGGGTCATCCACTGGATCACCTCTCCCACCGTGTCGCAGGCCGTGCGCGGCAGCGGTCGCTGGATGTACTGGGCCTGCCCGCCGTCCCGGTGCGGCGGTACGACCATGCGCCGCGCGATGGTGTTGGCCACCTCGGCCCCGTGCGCCTGGCGGATCACGTGCAGGCAGGCGTCGATGCCGGAGGCGGTGCCGGCCGAGGTGATCACCGTGCCCTCGTCGACGTAGAGCACGTCCGGGTCGACCAGCGCCCGCGGGAAGCGCTGCGCCAGGGCCGGGGCGTGCATCCAGTGCGTGGTGCAGTGCCGGCCGTCCAGCAGCCCCGCCGCGCCGAGCACGTAGGCCCCGCTGCACACGCTGAGCACGCGCGCACCCCGGTCCACGCCGCGGCGCAGCGCTGCCAGGAGGGGTTCCGGGTACGTGCGCTCGGCCGCGTTGCGAAAGGCGGGTACGCAGATCAGTTCGGCGCTCTCCAGCCGCTCCAGCCCGTGGGCGGGGGCGAACGCGAAACCGGTGCCCGCCATGGTCAGCGGGCCCTCCTCCGCCGCGCACACGGCGAAGTCGTACACCGGCAGCCCGTGATCGCTGCGGTCGATTCCGAAGACTTCGCAGAAGATCCCGAACTCGAAAGGGGCGACTTGGTCGAGGAGGGCCACGGCCACGTTGTTCAGCATGACCCCAGTGTGGCAGTAATTCGCTCTTCTATGACAGTCCTGCCACTGTTCGATCTTCGCGGTTCTGGCGAGAGTGGAGCCATGAACACGTTGCTGAGTTACCTCGCCGTCCTTGCCATCGCCGTCCTGCTGCTCGCCCCCGGCCTGTACGGGGCCCTGCGCGACCGGCGGATCGACCGGCAGCTGCGAGCCGTCGAGACCCGGCTCGTGTGGCTGCCGCGCCAGAAGGCGGGCGGCCTGCCGCCCACCGCCCGTCGGCCCCGCGCCCGGCACGCCGCGATGCACTGGGGACCCGTCGCCCACTGAGCTCGGGCCTCCGGGCAACCGGGCGACCGGACATCCGGGCATCCGGGCATCCGGGCGACCGGGCAGTTGGGCAGCCGGGCAACCAGGCGCCGGAAACGCGAGAAGCCGGGACGCGGTGGTGCACCGCATCCCGGCTTCGCGGCGCTACCGCGTGCCGACCGAAACCTAGAAGTCCTCGTCCAGGTCGACCGTGCCCTCGACCGCGACCTGGTAGGCCGACGGACGGCGCTCGAAGAAGTTGGTCAGCTCCTGGACGCCCTGCAGCTCCATGAAGGAGAACGGGTTCTGCGAGCCGTACACGGGCGGGAAGCCGAGGCGGACCAGGCGCTGGTCCGCGACGCACTCCAGGTACTCGCGCATCGACTCGGTGTTCATGCCCGGCAGACCGTCGCCGCACAGGTCGCGGCCGAACTGCAGCTCCGCCTCCACGGCCTCCTTCAGCATGTCGGCGACCTGCTGCCGGAGCGCGTCGTCGAAGAGCTCCGGCTCCTCCTTGCGGACCGTGTCCACGACCTCGAAGGCGAAGTTCATGTGCATGGTCTCGTCGCGGAACACCCAGTTGGTGCCGGTGGCCAGACCGTGCAGCAGGCCGCGGGAGCGGAACCAGTACACGTACGCGAAGGCGCCGTAGAAGAACAGGCCCTCGATGCACGCGGCGAAGCAGATCAGGTTCAGCAGGAAGCGGCGGCGGTCGGCCTGCGTCTCCAGCCGGTCGATCTTCTCGACCGAGTCCATCCACTTGAAGCAGAACTGCGCCTTCTCGCGGATGGAGGGGATCTCCTCGACCGCGTCGAAGGCGGCCGCGCGGTCGTCCGGGTCGGGCAGGTAGGTGTCGAGCAGCGTCAGGTAGAACTGGACGTGCACGGCCTCCTCGAACAGCTGGCGCGACAGGTACAGGCGCGCCTCCGGGGAGTTGATGTGCTTGTAGAGCGTCAGCACCAGGTTGTTCGAGACGATCGAGTCGCCCGTCGCGAAGAACGCGACCAGACGTCCGATCATGTGCTGCTCGGCGGGCGTCAGCTTCGCCAGGTCGGCGACGTCCGAGTGGAGGTCCACCTCCTCGACCGTCCACGTGTTCTTGATCGCGTCCCGGTAGCGCTCGTAGAAGTCCGGGTAGCGCATCGGGCGGAGCGTGAGCTCGAAGCCCGGGTCCAGGAGGTTCTTGGTGTCGTTGGAGCTCATTACTGGCAGGCCTCGCAGGACTCGGGGTTCTCAAGGGAGCAGGCGAGCGCCTCCGCGTCGGCCACGGCCTGCGGGAGCGCCACCGGAGCGGCGGCCTGCGCGGCGCGGGCGATCTTCGTCGCGGGGCGCGAGCGCAGGTAGTAGGTGGTCTTCAGGCCCTGCTTCCAGGCGTACGCGTACATCGAGCTGAGCTTGCCGATGGTGGGCGTCTCCAGGAAGAGGTTCAGCGACTGCGACTGGTCCAGGAACGGCGTACGCGCCGCCGCCATGTCGATCAGGCCGCGCTGCGGGATCTCCCACGCCGTGCGGTACAGCTCGCGGACCTCGGCCGGGATCCAGCCGAAGCCCTGAACCGAGCCGGAGGAGTCGCGCAGCGCCTCGCGGGTCTGGGCGTCCCACACGCCGAGCTGCTTCAGTTCCTCCACCAGGTAACCGTTCACCTGGAGGAACTCACCGCTGAGCGTCTCGCGCTTGAAGAGGTTGGAGACCTGCGGCTCGATGCACTCGTACACGCCGGCGATCGAGGCGATCGTGGCCGTCGGGGCGATGGCGAGGAGCAGGGAGTTGCGCATGCCCGTCTGGGCGACGCGGGCACGCAGGGCGTCCCAGCGCTCCGGCCAGTTCAGCTCCACGTCGTAGTGGTCCGGGTGCAGGACGCCGCGCGCGGTGCGGGTCTGCTCCCAGGCCGGCAGCGGGCCGCTGCGCTCGGCGAGGTCGCAGGAGGCCTCGTACGCGGCCAGCATGATGCGCTCGGAGAGCTTGGTGGACAGGGCCTTCGCCTCGGGGGAGTCGAAGGGCAGCTTGAGCTTGAAGAAGACGTCCTGGAGGCCCATCGCGCCCAGGCCCACCGGCCGCCAGCGCGCGTTGGAACGGCCGGCCTGCTCGGTCGGGTAGAAGTTGATGTCCACCACGCGGTCGAGGAAGGTGACCGCGGTGCGGACGGTCTCGTCGATCCGCTCCCAGTCGATGGCGCCGTCCACGACGAACGCGCCCAGGTTGACCGAACCGAGGTTGCAGACGGCCGTCTCGCCGTCATTGGTGACCTCGATGATCTCGGTGCACAAGTTCGAGGAGTGCACCACCGTGCCCGGCTCGGCGGTCTGGTTCGCCGTGCGGTTGGAGGCGTCCTTGAAGGTCATCCAGCCCTGGCCGGTCTGCGCGAGGGTGCGCATCATCCGGCCGTACAGGTCGCGGGCGGGCATGGTCTTGCGGGCCAGGCCGTCCGCCTCGGCCTTGCGGTACGCGGCGTCGAAGTCGTCGCCCCACAGGTCGACCAGCTCGGGCACGTCGGCCGGGGAGAACAGCGACCACTCGGCGTCGGCGTTCACGCGGCGCATGAACTCGTCCGGCACCCAGTGCGCCAGGTTGAGGTTGTGCGTACGGCGCTGGTCCTCACCGGTGTTGTCGCGGAGTTCCAGGAACTCCTCGATGTCCGCGTGCCAGGTCTCCAGGTAGACCGCGGCGGCGCCCTTGCGGCGGCCGCCCTGGTTGACGGCGGCGACGGAGGCGTCGAGCGTCTTCAGGAACGGCACGATGCCGTTGGAGTGGCCGTTGGTGCCGCGGATCAGCGACCCGCGGGCGCGGATGCGGGAGTACGAGAGGCCGATGCCGCCGGCGTGCTTGGAGAGGCGCGCGACCTGGTGGTAGCGGTCGTAGATCGAGTCCAGCTCGTCCAGCGGGGAGTCCAGCAGGTAGCAGGAGGACATCTGCGGGTGCCGGGTACCGGAGTTGAAGAGGGTGGGGGAGGACGGCAGGTAGTCGAGACGGCTCATCAGCCGGTACAGCGAGGCCACTTCCTCGACGGCCTGGACGCTCTCGTCCGCGGCGAGGCCGCAGGCCACGCGCAGCATGAAGTACTGAGGGGTCTCGATCACCTGACGGGTGATCGGGTGGCGCAGCAGGTAGCGGCTGTGCAGGGTGCGCAGGCCGAAGAAGCCGAAGCGGTCGTCGGCGCCCTCGGCGAGGGTGAGCTCGACCAGCGAGTCCAGGCGGCTCGCGTGGGTCCGTACGAACTCGGCGGTCCGGTCGGCGATGAGGCCCTCGCGGTGGCCGACCTCGACGGAGGCGGAGAAGGAGGTGGAGCCCTGGCTCGCGGCCTCGTCGCGCACGGCCAGCGTCAGCAGCCGGGCGGCGAGCTTCGAGTACGCCGGGTCCTCGGAGATGAGTCCGGCGGCGGCCTCGGTGGCCAGCCCCCGCAGTTCGGCGTCGTCGGCGGCGGAGCTGCGGCCGCGCAGCGCGGAGGCGGCGACCCGGCCGGGGTCGGTGTCGGGGAGGTCCGCCGTCAGTTCGGTGAGGGTACGCAGCAGCGTGGCCCCCGGGCCCTCGGTGTTGTCGCCAGAAACGGACTCGGCGCGCGGTGCGGAAGGCGCGATGGTCACGGCGGGAGCTCTCCCTCGCTCGGCCCGGTCATCGGCGGAGCGGGGCGCGAGCGGGCGCATGCGGGCGCGACAGGAACGCGTACCCCCGCATGGCGTCCACCGGCCCAACCGCGAGGCCCGGACGAATCGGCACCCGGTTCGGTCGAGCCGGGCGCGCTGTCGGCAGGTCCTCGGACTTGGCGTCCGGTAGCCGGACACTTCATACCGTTGCGGGACAGTTCCGGATTCGCACCGGATTCCCCTGCGGCGACAGCAGCCATGAGCATACATGTGGGGGGGCGTCGATGCGCGACCCCCCACATGTTGTGTCGGCTCGCTACCGCTCGAGTACGCCCAGCTCCAATGCGTACGTCAACAAGGGGACGTTGGGGACGGGGGACCAGTCCCGCTCGGGAGTCCGTACAAAGCCCAGCCGCTCGTAGATCCGGTGCGCGGCGGGGCTCTCGGCCTGAGTCGAGAGCACCAGGCGCGTCACGCCTTCGATGGCCCGCGCCCGCTGGATGCAGGCACGCACCAAGGCCTCGCCCGCGCCCCGGCCGCGGCCGGCACGGGACACGCTGAGCATCCGGAACTCGGCTTCGCCGGGCCCGGCGATGTCGGCCATACGGCAGCCGGGAGGGGCGAAGGTCACACCACCCAGCAGGACGCCGTCCAAGGCGGCCACGAGCACCTCTGCGTCGGCGGCCCGGCCGGCGACGTCGCGCAGCGCGCGTTCGTACGAGTCGTCCTCGTTGGCGTCCAGGAGCCCGTCGTCGAGGTAGGCCTGCGCCGTGATGTCGCCCAGCTCCGCGTAGTCCCCGGGTACGGCAGTTCTGATCACGATGTCCATGCGGTCGAGTGTGCAGGACGGGTGCCGGCGGGCGGCACTATCGTCGGAGACAGCACCGTCGAGGAAGGCGAGCGAGGCATGCTCGCACGCCTCTGCATGCAGCACCGGCCCGAATTGTGGCTTCACATGGAGCGGGGGTTGGCTGTCGGGGACTACCGCTCGGGTCGCGTAAGAGTGGGCAGACCCCGCCCCGGTCCTGATGGTCGTCGAGGTGACCTCGTATGACGCTGACACCGACCGGCGCGACCGCGTGGAGAAGCCCCTCGCCTACGCGCAGACTGGCATCCCTGTGTATCTGCTCACCGACCGGGAGGCGTGCGACGTGACCGTGTTCAGCGAGCCGGACGGCCGCCGGTATGCGAACACCCGGACGGTGGAGTTCGGCAACGACGTTGAACTCCCTGACCCGGTCAACGTCACCCTCCAGACCGAGTCCCTGAAGGACTGGGTGCGCTGAACCGCCAGAAGGCCCCGCCGCAGGAAGCGGCGGGGCCTTCGGCGCGGGTGGGCGGGTCAGCAGCAGCCGAAGCCCTCGCGGGGGTCCGCCTCGCGCGCGTCCGTGCGGGCGCGTTCGAAGGCGCGGCGGGTGAGGACCTCCGCCTCCGGGTCGTGGGAGCGGGCGTGGGCCACGTACCGGTCGTACGCGGCCTCCCCCGAGAACTCCCGTACGTAGAACCGGGCCCTGGCGAGCACGCTCCGTACGGTGCTCACGCCACCGGCTCCTTGACCTGCCCGCCGCCCGAGTCGAGACCCGCCGCGGCGAGTTCCGCCCTCTCCTCGGCGGTGGCGATCAGTCCGGCCGGGGCGACGATCTTCGACTCGGTCCAGGGGATCTCGGAGAGGGTGGCCGACTCCGGCTTGCGCACGGCCTTGACGCAGGTCCGGGCCGCGTCCGCGAGGACCACGATGATCAGGATCGCGAAGAGGGCGCAGAGGACGCCGTCGACCGTGGCGTTGGTGACCACGGTGTGCATGTCGTCCATGCTCTTGGCGGGCGGCAGGACCTTGTCGGCGTCGATGCCGGCCTGGTACTTGTCGCGCTGGGCGAAGAAGCCGACCTTCACGTCCTCCGAGAAGATCTTCTGGTAGCTCGCGGTGAGGGTCACCGTGGCGTCCCAGATCAGCGGAACGCCCGTCACCCAGGCCCACTTGAGCCGGCCCGACTTGATCAGCAGCGTGGTGCAGACGGCCAGGGCGACCGCGGCGAGCAGCTGGTTGGCGATGCCGAAGAGCGGGAAGAGCTGGTTGATGCCGCCCAGCGGGTCCTTGATGCCGACCCACAGGAAGTAGCCCCACGCGCCGACGACGATCGCGCTCGCGAACCACACGCCGGGCTTCCAGCTGACGTTCTTGAAGGACTTGTGGACGTTGCCGAGGGTGTCCTGGAGCATGAACCGGCCCACGCGCGTGCCCGCGTCGAGCGTCGTCAGGATGAAGAGCGCCTCGAACATGATCGCGAAGTGGTACCAGAACGCCTTCATCCCGGCGCCGCCGATCACGGCGGAGAAGATCTCCGACATTCCGAGTGCGAAGGTCGGCGCGCCGCCCGTACGGGACAGCAGGCTGGCCTCCTCGACGTCCTTGGCGGCCTGGGCGAGTGCCTCGGGGGAGATGGCGAAGCCGAAGTTCGTCACCGCCTGGGAGGCGGACTCGACCGTGGTGCCGACGATCCCGGGCGGCGAGTTGACCGCGAAGAAGAGGCCGGGCTCGATGATGCAGGCGGCGATGATGGCCATGACGGCGACGAACGACTCGGTCAGCATCGCGCCGTAGCCGATCATGCGGACCTGGGTCTCCTTCTGGATCATCTTCGGGGTGGTGCCCGAGGAGACCAGGGCGTGGAAGCCCGAGAGCGCGCCGCACGCGATGGTGATGAAGACGAACGGGAACATCGACCCGGCGAAGACCGGGCCGTCGCCGCGGGCCGCGAAGTCGGTGACCGAGGGCATCTTCAGCGTCGGCATCGCGATGACCACGCCGATCGCGAGGAGCGCGATGGTGCCGATCTTCATGAAGGTGGAGAGGTAGTCGCGGGGCGCGAGCAGCATCCACACCGGCAGCACCGACGCCAGGAAGCCGTACACCACCATCCAGACGACCAGCGTCTCCTTCTCCAGGGTGAAGGTGCCGGCGAAGGAGGACTCGGCGACCCAGCCGCCCGCGACGATCGCGAGCAGCAGCAGCGCGACGCCGATGACGGAGACCTCGGTGACCCGGCCCGGCCGCAGGATGCGCAGGTAGAAGCCCATGAAGACGGCGATCGGGATGGTCATGCCGATGGAGAAGACGCCCCAGGGCGAGTGGGCCAGGGCGTTGACGATGACCAGGGCCAGCACGGCCAGCAGGATGATCATGATGGCGAACACGGCGACCAGGGCGGCGGCCCCGCCGACGGGGCCGATCTCGTCCCGCGCCATCTGGCCGAGCGAACGCCCGTCGCGGCGGGTGGAGAAGAACAGCGTGACCATGTCCTGGACGGCCCCGGCGAAGATCACGCCCGCGACGATCCAGATGGTCCCCGGCAGGTAGCCCATCTGCGCGGCGAGCACGGGACCGACGAGCGGGCCGGCGCCGGCGACGGCGGCGAAGTGGTGGCCGAAGAGGACCCGGCGGTCGGTGGGGTGGAAGTCGACACCGTTGTCAAGACGTTCGGCGGGCGTCGCCCGGGTGGCGTCCACCTTCAGCACGCGGTGCGCGATGAACCGCGCGTAGAAGCGGTAGGCGATCGCGTACGAGCCCAGCGCGGCGGCGAGCAGCCAGGCGGCGGAGACCTCCTCGCCGCGCGAGAGCGCCAGCACGCCCCAGCCGAGGGCGCCGACGAGTCCGACCAGCACCCACGCGGCGATGGACTTCGGGGAGGGCGAGCCCGGCCTCGTGCCCGAACTCGCCGTGTTCCGTTCTGTCCCTGTTGCTTGCGGTTCAGGCATGACCCTCGTCCCCTCGTCGATCATCTGCGTAAGCGCAGGGAATCTACGGGGGATTGCCCGGTCAGCGTAAGACCCCGTCCGTATTCCGGTATGTGAAGAATTCCGGTAGACGGGGGCCGAAGGCCGAGGTCGCGGGCCCGGGGCCGAGGGCCCGGGACCGGGGTCCGGAATCCGGCGACGGGTGTCAGACGGCGGGGCGCTTGAGCCGGGCGACGAACTTGTACCGGTCCCCGCGGTACACCGACCGCACCCACTCCACCGGTTCCCCTTCGGCGTCCAGGGAGTGGCGGGAGAGCATCAGCATCGGCAGCCCGACGTCGGTGCCGAGCAGGCCGGCCTCGCGCGGGGTGGCGAGCGAGGTCTCGATCGTCTCCTCGGCCTCGGCGAGGTGGACGTCGTAGACCTCGGCGAGTGCGGTGTAGAGAGAGGTGTACTTGGCGAGCGAACGGCGCAGCGCGGGGAAGCGTTTGGCCGACAGATGGGTGGTCTCGATGGCCATCGGCTCGCCGCTGGCCAGGCGCAGCCGCTCGATGCGCAGCACCCGTCCACCAGTGGCGATCTTGAGCAGTCCGGCGAGGGTGTCGTCGGCCGTCACGTAGCCGATGTCGAGGAGCTGGGAGGTCGGCTCCAGACCCTGGGCCCGCATGTCCTCCGTGTACGAGGTCAGTTGGAGGGCCTGGGAGACCTTGGGCTTGGCAACGAAGGTGCCTTTGCCCTGGATTCGCTCCAGTCGCCCCTCTACGACCAATTCCTGGAGAGCCTGCCGGACGGTGGTGCGCGAGGTGTCGAATTCGGCCGCGAGCGTGCGCTCCGGCGGCACCGGCGTTCCGGGTGGCAGTGTCTCGGTCATGTCGAGCAAGTGCCGCTTGAGTCGGTAGTACTTGGGAACACGCGCCGTACGGGTGGCTGCCCCGCCGTCCGGCTCCGTGGTCGCCCCTTCGGTGGCCATCGCCGCCCGCCTTCCCGACTCCAGTTTCGCTGCCGTCACCGGCTCCTCCGATATGTGCGGTCACATCGTGACACGAGTGGGGGGACAGGCCTTCTCTCTCCCCAGGTGTCGGTCCGATAACGGACCGAGCACCCGCTCATTAGACCCTTGACACCCCTAAAGGTCTAGGCCAAGCTCCAGCTACTGGTCTAAACCAATATGGATCAGATCCCGGCCCCACGGCAGTACTTCGCGTATGTCACCGCGGCGGGCAAGGGAAGTGCAGGCAGGCATCCCTGAGGAGGGTGGCGTGAAGCGCAAGCTCATCGTGGCGGTCAGTGTCGCGGGCATGATGGCCGGAGTCGCTGCGTGCGGCAACGGCGGCGACGACAAGGCCAAGGCCGACGCGGGCCCCAAGGAGATCACCGTCTGGGTGATGGACGGCTCCGCGCCGAAGGCCTGGATCGACGAGGTCAACAAGGAGTTCTCGGCCAAGCACCCCGGTGTCACGGTCAAGGTCGAGGAGCAGAAGTGGACCGGCATCCAGGAGAAGGTCACCACGGCTCTCTCCGAGAACACCCCTCCGGACGTTCTTGAGCTCGGCAACACCCAGACCGCCGGCTACGCGGTCACCGGAGGTCTCGCCGACCTGAGCGGCGACAAGGCCAAGCTCGGCGCCGACGCCTGGCAGAAGAGCATGCTCGCCTCGGCCGAGGTCGACGGCAAGCTCTACTCCGCCCCGTGGTACGCCGCCAACCGCGTCGTCATCTACGACAAGAAGGCCTTCGAGAAGGCCGGTGTCACCCCGCCGAAGACCCGCGACGAGTGGGTCGCCGGTCTGGAGAAGCTGAAGGCGGCCGACCCGGCCTCGCAGCCGATCTACCTCCCCGGCCAGAGCTGGTACGTCCTCGCCGGTCTCATCTGGGACGAGGGCGGCGACCTCGCCGTCAAGGACGGCGGCAAGTGGAAGGGCGGACTGGGCACCCCGCAGACCGCTTCCGCGATGGAGTTCTACAAGAAGCTCCAGTCCTTCTCCACCGCCCCCAAGGACAAGGACGAGGCCAACCCGCAGCAGTCCACCGACATCGTTCCCAAGGGCGGCGTCGCCTCCTGGATCGGTCTCGGCTGGGAGGCCGGCGGTGCCGAGAAGGCGCTGAAGGACGCGGGCAAGGAGGCCGACTTCGGCTACTTCCCGATCCCGGGCAAGACCGCGGACAAGACCAGCACCGTCTTCCTCGGCGGCTCGAACCTCGCGGTCGCCGAGCGCTCCAAGAACAAGGAGCTCGCCAAGGAGTGGCTGGCCCTCGCCGCAGGCAAGGACCAGATGACCAAGTACGCCGCCGAGACCAAGGGCGCCCTGCTGCCGAACCAGGCCGGCGCGAACTTCACCCCGGCCGCCGGCTCCTTCGCCGAGGCCATGGGCAAGGCCGGCGTCAACGGCAGGATCACTCCGGTCACCGCGGGCTGGGCGAACGTCGAGACCGAGCCGAACCCCATCAAGGAGTTCATGACCAAGGTGCTGAACGGTGAGGACGCCGCCAAGGCGGGCGCGGACGCGGACAAGGAAATCGCGAACCGCATCAACAAGTAGCCCCACCGCAGTTCCGCACCACCCAGCAGTGTGATCGCACCGGGGGCACGGCAGGCGCCAAGCCGCCTCTGCCGTGCCCCCGGTCGCGCATTTGACTCCACAGTCAACCGCGAGGAAGCCACGCCATGACCGTGCACTCCCAGGGAGCGATGACCGCCGCTCCACAGGACGCACCACAGAAGTCCGCCGGACGGCCCGGGAAGTCCGCGTCCCCGACGACCGGCCCCGGTCCCCAGTCTCCTCGCGGGGGCGGAAAGTCGCTCCCGTCGGGGTGGCTGCCCTACCTGCTGGTCGGGCCCGCGGTGCTCGCCCTCGCGACACTGCTGCTGTACCCACTGATCAAGAACGTGATCCTGTCCTTCCAGGACATCAACAAGATCGAGTTCATTCAGCGGAAGTACCCCTTCGCGGGCTTCTCCAACTACACCGAGCTGATCGGTGACGCGGACTTCTGGACCGTGGTCGTCCGCAGCTTCGCCTTCACCGCGGCCAACGTCGTACTGATCATGGTGTTCGGCAGCCTCATCGGCATCCTGCTGAACCGGCTCGGCAAGAAGATGCGACTGGTTCTGTCCATGGCGCTGGTGATGGCCTGGGCCATGCCGATCGTCGCCTCCGTGCAGGTCTTCAAGTGGCTGTTCGACGAGCAGTTCGGCGTCATGAACTGGGTGATGCGCACCGCCGGCTTCGCCGGTTACGAGCAGCACAACTGGATGCAGACGGGCCTCTCGACCCTCACGATCGTCACCGTCCTGGTGGTCTGGGGCTCCATCCCCTTCGTCGCCCTCAACATGTACGCCGGCCTCACCACCGTCGGCGCCGAGCTGTACGAGGCCGCCCGGATGGACGGCGCCAACGGCTGGCAGACCTTCTGGAAGATCGTCTTCCCGAACCTCAAGCCGTTCTTCCTCGTCACCACGTTCCTCGAGGTGATCTGGGTCTTCAAAGCCTTCACCCAGGTCTACGCGATGAACAAGGGCGGCCCCGACCGCGCCTCCGAGATCCTCCCGGTCTTCGCCTACGTCGAGGGCCAGAGCCAGGCCCACTACGGCCTCGCCGCCGCGATCTCCGTCCTGACGATCCTCATCCTCGTGGTCGTCATGTCCTTCTACTTCCGCCTGATCCTGAAGCAGGAGGAGGAGCAGTGAGCACGACCACCGCCCCGAAGCCCACGGCTTCCGAGAAGCCCGCACAGCAGCTCCGGACCCGTCGCCCGGTCCGCCCCGGAGCCGTGGCCAAGAACCTCGGCGCGCTCCTGCTGGCCCTGGTCTTCGTCTTCCCCGTGTACTGGATGTTCTCCTCGGCCCTCAAGCCGGCCGACCAGATGCTCACGAAGGACCCCGTCTTCGTCTTCTCGCCGACGCTGGACAACTTCACCAAGGCCACCGGGGTCGAGAACTTCTGGACGTACGTCACCAACAGCGTCTTGGTCACCGTCGGCGCCGTCCTGCTGGCCCTGCTCGTCGCCCTCGCCGCGAGCTTCGCCATCGCCCGGATGCGGTTCAAGGGCCGCAAGGGTCTCGTCCTCACCGTGATGATGGCCCAGATGGCCCCCTGGGAGGTCATGGTCATCGCGATGTACATGATCGCCCGCGACGGCGAGATGCTGAACAGCCTCCCGCTGCTCACCGCGATCTACTTCGTGATGATCCTCCCCTTCACCATCTGGACCCTGCGCGGCTTCATCGCCGCCGTCCCGGTGAGCCTGGAGGAGGCGGCCCAGATCGACGGCTGCACCCGCGGCCAGGCCTTCCGCAAGGTGATCTTCCCGCTGCTGGCACCCGGCCTGATGTCCACCTCGCTCTTCGGCTTCATCACGGCCTGGAACGAGTTCGCCATGGTCCTGATCCTGAACAAGGACAAGAGCGCGCAGACCCTGCCGCTCTGGCTGACCGAGTTCATGTCGGCCTTCGGCAACGACTGGGGCGCCACCATGGCCGCGTCCTCGCTCTTCGCGGTCCCGGTCCTGCTCATCTTCATCTTCCTCCAGCGCAAGGCCGTCGGCGGCATGACCGCCGGCGCCGTGAAGGGATAACGGCCGCCATGACTGTCCTTGCGCACCGCACCACCGCGTCCGACGAGGTCACCCGCGACGCCCTGGCGGTCCTGCAGCCCGGCTTCGAGGGCACCACGGCCCCCGCCTGGCTGCTCCGCCAGGTCGGCGAAGGCCTCACCGCCGTCGGCCTGTTCGGCCGCAACATCGCCTCCCCCGAGCAGCTCGCCGCGCTGACCGCGCAGCTGCGTACCGAGCGGGACGACGTCCTCGTGGCCATCGACGAGGAGGGCGGCGACGTCACCCGCCTGGAGGTCCGGGGCGGCTCGTCCTTCCCCGGCAACCTGGCCCTCGGCGCCGTCGACGACACCCTCCTCACCCACGACGTCGCCCGCGAGCTGGGCCGCCGCCTCGCCGAGTGCGGGGTCAACCTCAACTGGGCCCCGTCCGCGGACGTCAACTCCAACCCGGACAACCCGGTGATCGGCGTACGGTCCTTCGGCGCCGACACCCACCTCGCCGCCCGGCACACCGCCGCCTACGTCGAGGGCCTCCAGGCCGCCGGCGTCGCCGCGTGCACCAAGCACTTCCCGGGTCACGGCGACACCAACGTCGACTCGCATCACGCCCTGCCGCGCATCGACGTGGACCTGGAAACCCTCCAGGCCCGCGAGCTCGTGCCCTTCAAAGCGGCCATCGCGGCCGGCACCAAGGCCGTGATGAGCGCGCACATCCTGGTGCCCGCCCTGGACCCGACCCGCCCGGCCACGCTCAGCCCGCAGATCCTGACCGGCCTGCTGCGCAGGGAACTCGGCTACGACGGCCTCATCGTCACCGACGGCATGGAGATGAACGCCATCGCCGGGACGTACGGGATCGAGCGCGGCTCGGTCCTGGCCATCGCGGCCGGCGCCGACGCCATCTGCGTCGGCGGCGGACTCGCCGACGAGGCCACCGTACTGCGGCTGCGTGACGCGCTGGTCGCGGCCGTACGCGAGGGCACGCTCCCCGAGGAGCGCCTCGCCGACGCCGCCGCCCGCGTCCGGGCGCTGGCCGCGTGGACCCGAGGGGCCCGGCCGGACGCGCAGCCGGAGGGGAGCCGCGCGTCCGGCATCGGCCTGACGGCCGCCCGCCGCGCCCTGGTCGTCACCGGCCGGGTGAAGCCCCTCGACGCCCCGTACGTCGCGACCCTGGCCCCGGTCGCGAACATCGCGGTCGGCGACGAGACCCCGTGGGGCGTGGCGGGCGAGCTGGCCGCCCTCGTGCCGGGGACCGCGGCGGGCGTGTACCCGGAGGGCGCCTCGGCCGGGGACATCCTGGCGGCGGCGGGGGACCGTACGGTCGTCGCGGTGGTCCGCGACGCACACCGGCACGTGTGGATGACCGAGGCCCTGGACGCGCTGGTCGCGGCCCGGCCGGACACGGTCGTGGTCGAGATGGGCCTTCCCAGGGCGGAGCCCCGCGGGGCGCTGCACATCGCCACGCACGGCGCGTCGCGCGTCTGTGGCCGGGCCGCGGCCGAGGTCATCGCCGGGGCATAGCCGCCTGCGGGGTTGCCCGGCCGCGGCGTAGCCCCTGCGGGATTGCCGGGTCACCTCGGGCGCGTGCCGCTTCCCGGGGCTCCGCCCCGGACCCCGCACCTCGAACGCCGGCGGGGCCGTCCCCGCGGACGCGCCCGCGGGACGGCTCCGCGCAGCGCCAGGCACGCACACACGAAGGGCCGGGCCCCCTCAGGGGGCCCGGCCCTTCGCCGATACGGGTACGGCTGCGGCTACAGACCCTGCCAGGACGGCTTGTTGGCGTACGTGTGCCGGAAATAGTCCGCCAGCTTCAGCTTCGACGCGGCGGCCTCGTCCACGACGACGGTCGCGTGCCGGTGCAGCTGCAGCGCGGAGGCCGGGACCAGCGCGGACAGCGGGCCCTCGACGGTCTGCGCGACGGCCTCGGCCTTGCCCTCGCCGGTGGCCAGGAGGACCAGGTGGCGGGCGTCGAGGATGGTGCCGATGCCCTGGGTGATGACGTGGTGCGGCACCTGGTCCATGTCGTCGTCGAAGAAGCGCGCGTTGTCCACGCGGGTCTGCTCCGTCAGCGTCTTGATGCGGGTGCGGGAGGCCAGGGAGGAGCAGGGCTCGTTGAAGCCGATGTGGCCGTCCGTGCCGATGCCCAGCAGCTGGAGGTCGACGCCGCCGGCCTCGGCCAGGGCCCGGTCATAGGCCTCGCACGCGCCGACGACGTCCTCGGCCGAACCGTCCGGGCCCATGAAGGAGGCCTCGGAGAGGCCGAGGGGCTCGACGACCTCGCGCAGCACGACGGCGCGGTAGGACTCGGGGTGCCCGGCCGGCAGGCCGACGTACTCGTCGAGCTGGCAGATGCGGGCCTTGGAGGCGTCGACCTGGCCGGCCTTGACCTTGGCGGCGAGGGCCTCGTAGACGGGCAGCGGGGTAGAGCCGGTCGCCACGCCGAGCAGGGCGTCGGGCTTGCGGCGCACCAGGGCGGCGATGGCCTCCGCGATGAGCTCGCCGCCTGCCTTGGCGTCCGGGACGATGACAACTTCCACGCGGGGCCTGCCGATCTGGAGTGAGTGGTGTGGTATAGACCAATCTAGCAGAGGCGGCCGCCCGAGGCGGGGGTGCCGCCGATATCCATCGTGATCCGGATCCCGCCGTCCGGCCTCTCGGGAGGCCGGGGGAACCTTCAACCTTTTGGTTGCCCGGTCTACAACTCTATTGTCCTTTAGGGTGGTTTGTGTAAGAAAAGCATGATATGGGCGATTGGAGTGGTAGTCATGGGCAGGCGCACCACCTACGCGTTCGAGAGCTACAGAGCCGTTGCCGACGCCGGTCGCGCCGAGCTGCTCGCCGCGACCACCTCGCCGTTCCAGATCGAGGTGCGGTTCGTCGGAGGCCTGACGAGCAGCCAGAAGGATGTCTTCGCCGAGGCCGCGGACCGCTGGGCCAGGGTCATCGTGGGTGACCTCGAGACCGCGGTCATCCGCGACTTCACCGGCGAGGTGATCATCGACGACCTGCTGATCGATGCCGAAGGAGTGCCGATCGACGGCGAGGGCGGCACCCTCGGTGCCGCCGGCCCGACCGTCTTCCGGAGGGAGGACGCGGTCACGGGAGCACAGCTCCCCGTCAAGGGGATCATGCGGTTCGACACGGCCGACCTGGGTGCGATGGAGGACGACGGAACACTGCTCGACGTCATCACGCACGAGATGGGCCACGTACTGGGAATCACCAAAGGGGTCTGGAGTGAATTCGGCCTGCTGAAGGGCTTTCCCGGCCCCGACCCCACCTTCATCGGCGCCGGTGCCATGAGGGAGTTCGGCAAGCTGATCGGGACCGGTCCCACTCCGGTGCCCGTGGCGAACAAGGGCGGGTCGGGAAGCGCCGGCAGCCACTGGCGCGAGTCCCTCTTCGGGCATGAGCTCATGTCGCCGAACATCGGGATCGCAGGCAACCCGACGATCAAGAACAAGCTGAGCCGGCTGACGGCGGCGAGCCTGGGAGACCTCGGATACGAGGTCGACCTCGACGGCGCCGAGGACTACGAGCTCCCCAGCCTGCTCGACATGGTTGCGGCGAGCGCCGAGGTGTCCGAGGCCCCCCGGGGCGTCATGCTCCCGACCGTCCCCAGCCGAATCCCTGCCGACCGGCCTTAGTGAGCGTCCTGCTCAGAGCAGCGCCAGCTGGAGGCCGCCCGTCGCGTCCAGGTGCTGGCCCGTGACCCAGCGGGAGTCCGCCGAGGCCAGGAAGGCCACCACGTCAGCTACCTCCTGCGCCGTGCCCACCCGGTGGAAGACGGACCGGGAGGCCAGGTGGGCACGGGTCGCGGGATCCGTGAGCAGGGCCGCGTTCAGGTCCGTCTCGGTGATGCCCGGCCCCACCGAGTTCACGGTGATCCCGCGCGGGGCCAGCTCGGCGGCCAGTGACCGGGTCATCGCGTTCACCGCGCCCTTCGCCATGACCGTGGCCAGGATCGCGGGCAGCGCAATGTCCGGGGTTCCCGTCACGTTGACGATCCGGCCCCCGTCCCGCAGCCGCGCCAGTCCGTGCCTGATCACGAAGAAGGGCGCTTTGGCGTTGAGCGCGTGCGCCCGGTCGTACGCCTCCTCGTCGGTCGCCTCGATCCCGGCGAAGGTCGCGCCCCCCGCGTTGTTCACGAGGATGTCCACGCCCTCGGTGTGCGCGGGGTGGGCCGCGTACGCCGCCCAGAGTGCCTGTGCGTCGCCGGGGACCCCGAGTTCGGCCCCGAGGGCGAAGGCCCGTCCGCCGGCCGTCTCGATCGCGGTCACCGTCTCCTTCGCCGCCGCCTCGTTGCGGCCGTAGTGCACCGCGACGAGTGCCCCGTCCCGTGCCAGCCGCTCTGCCACGGCCCGTCCGATGCCCCGGCTGCCGCCCGTGACCAGTGCCGTCTTTCCCTTGAGCACGCCCATGACGCGCCCCCCTCCGCTATTCGCTAGTGGTCGCTACAGAAAGGACCGTATCAGATTCTCTAGCGCCCGCTATAGAATGTGTGCATGGCGACCGGACAGCGCGGCAGACCCCGTTCCTTCGACCGCGACGCGGCCCTCGACAAGGCGATGACCGCCTTCTGGGAGCGCGGTTACGAGGCGACCTCCATCTCGGACCTGACCGCCTCGCTGGGAATCAGTGCGCCCAGCCTCTACGCGGCCTTCGGCGACAAGCGCACGCTCTTCGACGAGGTCGTGGCGGTGTACGCAGGCCGGTACGCGGACTTCGCCGGCGTGGCGCTCGCCGAGGAGTCCACCGCCCGGGCGGCCGTCGAGCGCATCCTGCGCGAGGCGGCCGAGATCTACACCGACCCGGCCCACCCGCGGGGCTGCATGGTGATAAGCGCCGCCATCAACACCACCTCGGACGAGGTGGCCGGGGCGCTGCGTGAGCGGCGCAACGCCAACCTGGAGATGTTCGCGAGCCGGATCCGGGCGGACGTGGCCACCGGGGCGCTGCCCGCGGACACCGACGCGCAGGCGTTGGCCCGGTATGCCGGGGTCGTGCTGTCCGGGATGTCCCAGCAGTCGCGCGACGGGGCGAGCCGGGAGGAGCTGGAGGCGGTCGCGGAGCGGGCCCTGCTGGCCTGGCCGACGGCCTAGTGCGGAATTCCGCCTGAAGATTCCTCTGGGCCACGGTGCAGGACGGGACCCTCAGCCCGTCCGGCACCGTAGCCCGGAGTACTAACGGCCGACAGGTGTGCGGTTCCCGACGGCCGGTGGGAGGTGCCTGCGCGGTCAGGGCAGAGCGCGCGGCTTACCTCGATCCGTCCTCCTGTGCGGGGAGGGCGGAAGCTTTAGGCAATTGTGGACTAGACCATTCTGCTCTGTCCATCCAATGACGGAACCTGGAAACCCGTCACTTCCTCCAACAGTACGCTTCCTGCGCCCCTCCTGGATACTCCTGAGTACCGCCGTGGGCAAAGTCATGGCGCGTACCCGGGGTACGCTCGCAACGTGCCCTCCATGAACGACCTCGTACGCCAGCACACCGCTCTCAGTGAAACCGAGCTGGAGTGGCTCCACCTGCTGGTCTCGGAGTGGCAGCTGCTCTCCGACCTGTCCTTCGCCGACCTCGTGCTGTGGGTGCCCACCCTCGACGGCACCCGGTACGTGTCGGTCGCCCAGATGCGCCCCAACACCGGCCCCACCTCGTACCAGGACGACATGGTCGGCCACCTGGTGCCGCGCGGCCGCCGCCCGCTGCTGGACGCCGCGCTGGACGAGGGCCGGATCGTGCGCGAGGGCGACCCGGAGTGGCGCGAGGAGGTGCCGGTCCGCGTCGAGTCGATCCCCGTCCGCCGCGAGGGGCGGGTCCTGGGAGTGATCGCCCGCAACACCAACCTGCTCACCGTGCGTACACCGAGCCGGCTGGAGCTGACCTACCTCCAGTCCGCCTCCGACCTGGCCCAGATGATCGCGGCGGGCTCCTTCCCGTTCCCCGGCCAGCAGGTCGACATGGACGCCTCGCCGCGCGTCGGGGACGGCCTGATCCGGCTCGACGCCGACGGCGTGGTCACGTACGCGTCCCCGAACGCGCTCTCCGCCTACCACCGGCTCGGCCTCGCCTCCGACCTGGTCGGGCAGCACCTGGGCGACACCACCACCGAACTGGCCCCCTCCCGCGGCCCGGTGGACGAGGCCCTGGTCAAGCTCGCCAGCGGCTGGGCCCCCAGGGAGACCGAGGTCGAGGGCAACGGCGGCGTCATCCAGCTGCGCGCCATCCCGCTCAAACCGAAGGGGACCCGCATCGGCTCCCTGGTGCTCTGCCGTGACGTCACGGAACTGCGGCGTCGCGAACGTGAATTGATCACCAAGGACGCGACCATCCGGGAGATCCACCACCGGGTGAAGAACAACCTCCAGACCGTGGCCGCGCTGTTGCGGCTCCAGGCCCGCCGCATGGATTCCCCGCAGGGCCGCGAGGCGCTCAACGAAGCCGTGCGCCGCGTCGGTTCGATCGCGATCGTGCACGAGACGCTGTCTCAGAACCTGGACGAGCGGGTCGAGTTCGACGAGATCGCCGACCGTGTGATCGCGATGGTCTCGGAGATCTCACCCGGCAAGGTCGACTGCCGGCGCACCGGCCGGTTCGGGATCCTGGACGCGGAGGTCGCCACTCCGCTGTCGATGGTGCTGACCGAGATCCTGCAGAACGCCCTGGAGCACGCCTTCACCCAGGGCGAGGGGGGCACCGTGGAGGTGGCCGCGGCCCGCACCGGCGCCGGCCGCAAGGACGGGCGGCTGCTGATCACCGTGCTCGACGACGGCTGCGGACTGCCCGAGGGATTCGACCCCCAGCGGGCCGGCAATCTCGGGCTGCAGATCGTACGCACCCTCGTGGAGGGGGAGCTCGGCGGCACCTTCGACATGGTCCGGACCGAGCCGCGCGGCACCAAGGTCGTCCTCGACATCCCGTCCAGCCCGCAGAAGTAGCGAGCGCCGATGGCGTGACTCAGCGTGACGGGCGGAGCCTCGTCCGACCGGTCGACGCCGTCGGATCTCGCCGCCGGCCGCCGCCTTCGGGGCCATCGGACGCGGTCGCACGCGGTCGAGCCACGGTCCCGGACAGCACTGAGCCCCGGACCGAAAGACCGGTCCGGGGCTCAAGAGCACGTTGCTGAGCGCTTATACGGTTACTACGCGCTGCGCGTCGAGGCTCGAAAGTCGTTGTCAGGCGCTGGCGTTGCGCGCCCGGTTGCGAGCGGCACGGCGCTTCATGGCGCGGCGCTCGTCCTCGCTGAGACCGCCCCAGACGCCGGAGTCCTGACCGGACTCGAGCGCCCACTGCAGGCACTGCTCCATGACGGGGCAACGGCGGCAGACGGCCTTGGCTTCCTCGATCTGCAGCAGCGCAGGACCGGTGTTGCCGATGGGGAAGAAGAGTTCCGGGTCTTCCTCGCGGCAAACGGCGTTGTGACGCCAGTCCATGGCTGCTCCATCTCCTTGTATTGCGAACAGGTTGCTTGTGAATGTGAACGCTTTCACGAATCCCCCCGTGAGGGAAGCGCGACCGCCCAGTTGCCCGGGTGATCAGTCAGAGATTCGTGGAGGGGTTCTGGCGATCTGTGTGGGTGCCGGGTTCTGCGGGCTGTCCCGATCGCCATGAAGAGATTCGCAAACCTCGGACGGGGATACAACCCCTTCCGGAAAGTTTTTTTTGATTCGTCGGTGTCTACTAGGTCACAGCCCTACATCGTGAGGGTGGACCGGCGTGTAAACGTTCGAGTGAAAGGCCTTCGGGCCCTTCCGCTCACACAATCACACGCAGTGCACGGCGTACGCCTGTGAACCGAACGCTGGTCCGCAGTCCCAGGTGGTCGCCGTCCATCTGGAACGGAAGGGGAACCTTGGAATGCAAGGTGAAGTCGGTCAGATCGTGCAGAGACACCGCATGCTTGCCGTGCGGACCCCGCTCAGGAGTGGAGGTCAGGAGCTGCGTCGCGTACCTGGCGACCGCCGGAGTTGACAAACGGTCCAGTGCCAATACGTCAAGCGCAGTATCGAACGACGCCTCCGGAGAGGCGTAAAGCGGACGATTCCCCAGATACGTCCAGGGTGAGGTGTTGCACACTATCGACAGCACCAGGTCCCTCACCGGATCGGCGCCGGGCCGCTCCAGCGTGACCGTGCCGTGCCGGCGGTTCGGCTCCTCCCAGAACTGCCGCATCAGCTGTCGTACATACAACGCGTGTGTCGAACGCTTGCCGCGCTCCCGCTGCTGCTCGACCCGGCCGACGACGCCCGCGTCGAAGCCGAAGCCCGCGCAGAAGGTGAACCAGCGCGCCGGGACGGACTCGTCCTCCGTGCCCGGGGTGCCGGCCGCCAGGCCCAGGCCCACCGTCCGCTCGCGCTGCTCGCGCAGCGCGTCGAGCAGGGCGCCGGTCGCCTCGACCGCATCGTTGGGCAGGCCCAGCGCGCGGGCGAACACATTGGTCGAGCCGCCGGGAACCACCGCCAGCCGGGGCAGCCGGTCCGGATCGGGCCCGTTGTGCAGGAGCCCGTTGACCACCTCGTTGACCGTGCCGTCGCCGCCGAGGGCAACGACGAGGTCGATTCCCTCGTGTGCGGCCTTGCGCCCCAGGTCCCGGGCGTGCCCGCGGTACTCGGTGGTCACCGCCTCCAGCTTCATCTCGCTGGCCAGGGCATGGGTCAGAACGTCGCGCGTGCGCGCACTGGTGGTCGTCGCTGCTGGGTTGGCCACGAGAAGTGCACGCATGAGCGCCAGACTACCCACCCCTCCACCTGCCGACCCTACTGCCCGTCCCCTCCGGGCTCCGGGGTGCGCCGCTACCCTGCTGGAGTGAGTAAGAAGCAGCCTGCGCAGGCCCCCGTCCCCGTCGCCGCCCCGCCCGCCGAGCTGCCCGGGCGGCTGACCGCCGCGGCCGCGCTCACCGCCCTGGAGGGCCTGGCGCTGGCCGGCCTCGGGGTCTACATGCTGTTCGTGGGCATCGCCGGCGACCCCGACTCCCCGCAGCAGGCGGAGACGGGCGGGATCACCCTGCTCGCGCTCGCCGCGCTGCCCCTGATCGCGGCCCGCGGGCTTCGCCTGGGCCGCCGCTGGAGCCGCGGCCCGGCGCTGATCACCCAGCTGATGGCACTCCCGGTGGCCTGGACGCTCTACAGCACCGGCGGCGCGATGATCGTCGCCGCCGCGGCCCTGGCGGTGGCCGCGGTGGCCGTCGTCGTGCTCCTGGTGAACCCGACGGCGACCGAGGCTCTCGGTATCGGGCCCGGGGAACAGACCCGATAACCGGACGTCGCCTCGCGTCTACTCCTCGACGAGGAGCTTCTCGCGGAGCTGGGCCAGGGTGCGGGCCAGCAGCCGGGAGACGTGCATCTGCGAGATGCCGACCTCCTGGGCGATCTGCGACTGCGTCATGTTGCCGAAGAACCGAAGCAACAGGATCCGCTTCTCCCGCGGCGGCAGGCCCTCCAGCAGCGGCTTGAGGGACTCTCGGTACTCGACGCCCTCCAGGGCCTCGTCCTCCGCGCCCAGGGTGTCCGCGACCGCCGGCGACTCGTCGTCGGTGTCCGGGACGTCCAGCGACAGCGTGCTGTAGGCATTGGCCGATTCCAGCCCCTCCAGCACCTCCTCCTCGGAGATCCCCAGCCGTTCGGCCAGTTCGTGCACCGTGGGGGAGCGGCCGTGCTGCTGGGACAGTTCCGCCGTGGCCGTCGTCAGCGAGAGCCGCAGCTCCTGCAGGCGCCGGGGCACGCGCACCGCCCAGCCCTTGTCACGGAAGTGGCGCTTGATCTCGCCGACCACCGTGGGCGTGGCGTAGGTGGAGAACTCGACCCCGCGGTCGGGGTCGAACCGGTCCACCGATTTGATGAGGCCGATCGTCGCGACCTGGGTCAGGTCGTCCAGCGGCTCACCGCGGTTGCGGAAGCGCCGCGCCAGGTGCTCGACGAGCGGCAGGTGCATCCGTACGAGCCGGTTGCGCAGCTCCGCCTTCTCCACCGACCCGTCGGGCAGCGCCCGCAGCTCGATGAACAGGGCCCGCGCGCCGCTGCGGTCACGGGGATCCGGCAGCGCCGGGGTCACCGGGAACACCGGCACCGCAGGCACCGCCGGGGCCGCAGCCGTGGCCTCCGGTGGCCGGCCCGGCTGTGGTTGGTCGTGCTGGTTCTCGCTCATAGGGCCCGCCCGTCGCTCCGCCGAGTCCAAAAAGCCGTCTTCCGCATCCGCGTCAGCCGGGTGCGGCCGGGCGTGCTGCTGCTCCGGGATGCCGCCGTCGACCTCGTGCCGTACCCGGGGCCGATCCCCGCCCCGCACCGGGATCTCCCCGCCGCTCACGCCGGGCCTGGTCCCGCGCCGCGCTGTTTGTAGAGGCTGATGCTCACCGTCCGGTTCTCCTCGACCGTGGCCTCGACCTTGCCGGCCAGGGCCGACAGGACCGTCCACGCGAACGTGTCACGCTCCGGCGCGCGCCCGTCGGTGGTCGGCGCCGAGACGGTCACCTCCAGCGAATCGTCGATCAGCCGGAAGACGCAGCTGAGGACGGAGCCCGGCACGGCCTGCTGAAGCAGGATCGCGCAGGCCTCGTCCACCGCGATGCGGAGGTCCTCGATCTCGTCGAGGGTGAAGTCCAAACGTGCCGCGAGACCGGCCGTGGCCGTTCGCAGCACCGACAGGTAGGCACCCGCAGCGGGCAGCCGGACTTCCACGAAGTCCTGAGTCCCGGGCTCGCCTGCGATCTGGGACACCCTCACCTCCAAGGTGGTACGAGCTCTGTTCGCCGGTGACGCTATCGCGATCCGGGCGATCGTGTCGCGGCACCCCTCGTGGCACCCGCTTCGAGCGCCCGGCCAGTCATGCCTCTGCCCAGTGACTGATGGTAAGCCCATGGGTACGCACAGTGGCTAGGGGTCTGCGGGACTCAAATCGGGGGAGCCGGCGGAGGGTTGACCTACCCCGCCTCAGACGATCGAACCGTCGATGAAACACCATCGCCACGTCTCACCCGGTTCGAAGCTCCGCATCACCGGATGCCCGGTCTCCTCGTGGTGTGCGCCGGCGTGCCGGAGCGGGGAGGAATCGCAGCACCCCACGTGCCCACAGGTCAGGCACATCCGCAGCTGCACGGGGTGACTGCCGAGCGCCAGACATTCAGGACAGGTCTGTGCAGACGGGGCGGGCTCGGGGCGCGGCAGTTCGGCAACGTGGGTGCACTCGCTCATGATGGCCAGCGTACGGCCAGGGTGCGGACCCACGACGATTGAGGATGGATCTTCGATGGAGGTATTGCCGCTGGTGGCGCTCGTCGCGGGCAGCGCGGCCGTTGCGGGGCTGGCCCGCCGCACGCCGGTGCCCGCGCCGCTGCTGCTGGTCGCCGCCGGACTGATGGCCGCGTACGTCCCCGGTGTGCCCGCGTACACGCTCGACCCCCACATCGTGCTGCCGCTGCTGCTCCCGCCCCTGCTCCACACGGCCGCGGTGGACAGCTCGTACCTGGACCTGCGGGCGAACATCCGGCCCATCGCCATGCTGTCGGTGGGCTACGTGCTCTTCGCGACGCTCGCCGTCGGATATGCGGCGTACCTGCTGGTGCCGGGGCTGTCCGTGCCGGTGGCCCTCGTCCTGGGCGCCGTGATCGCGCCGCCCGACGCGGTCGCCGCCACCGCGATCGCCCGCAGGCTCCGCCTGCCGAACCGGATCACGACCATCTTGCAGGGCGAGTCCCTGGTGAACGACGCCACCGCGATCACCGCCTACAAGGTGGCGCTGGCGGCGGCGGTCGGGGTGAGCGCCGGCTGGGCGGGCGGGATCGCGGAGTTCCTGCTGGCCTCGGTGGGCGGGATCGGCGTCGGTCTGCTGCTGATGGTGCCGATCCACCAACTGCGCAAGCGCATGAAGGACCCCCTGCTCCAGAACACCCTCTCGCTGCTGATCCCCTTCGTGGCGTACGCGGCGGCCGAACGGGTGCACGCCTCCGGAGTACTGGCGGTGGTCGTGGTCGCGCTGTACATCGGGCACCGCAACTGGCAGGTCGACTTCGCCACCCGGCTCCAGGAGGAGGCCGTGTGGAAGATGGTCGCCTTCGTCCTGGAGTCGGTGGTCTTCGCGCTGATCGGTCTCCAGCTGCCGGTGGTCCTGAAGGGGCTGGGGGAGTACGAGGGCCTGCACGCGGTCTGGTACGCGACCGCCGTGTTCCTGGCGGTGGTGGTGGCCAGGTTCCTGTGGGTGTTCCCGGCGACCTTCGTGCCGCGCTGGATGTCACCGCGGATCCGCGCACGGGAGCCGGGGACCGACTGGAAGGCCCCGCTGATCGTGGGGTGGGCCGGGATGCGGGGCGTGGTCTCGCTGGCCATCGCCTTCTCCGTGCCGGTGACCGTGCCCCACCGGAACCTGATCCTCTTCCTGACCTTCACGACGGTCATCGGGACCCTGGTGGTGCAGGGTCTGACGCTGCCGCCGCTGATCAGGGCGCTGAGGCTGCCGCCGAAGGACCAGCAGGCCGAGACGCTGGCGGAGGCGCAGGCGCAGAGCGAGGCCTCGCGGGCGGCGGAGGAACGGCTCGCGGAACTGCTGGAAGAACCCGAGAACAGCACCCTGCCGCCCCCGCTGGCGGACCGGCTGCGCACGGTGCTGGAACGGCGGCGCAACGCGGTCTGGGAACGGCTGGGCGAGGTCAACGCGGTGACCGGGGAGTCGGCGGACGACGTGTACCGGCGCCTCGCGCGGGAGATGATCGAAGCCGAGCGGGAGGTCTTCGTGGCCCTGCGGGACCAGCGGCGTATCGACGACGAAATGCTGCGGGTACTGCTGCGCAGGCTGGACCTGGAGGAGGCGGCGGCGTACCGCGAGGAGACGTAGCCCCTGCGGGGCCCCGCGGCAGGCCGACCCTGCGCCCCGGGCGCCCGAGGCACCGATCCCGCGGCCGCCCACCTCGCGGAACAGCGCCGTCGGTGGTGTGCCCCCGGAGGGTGTGCGCCCGTCACTCGGGGCGTTCCCCCCGCCGCGGCCCGCCCTTGGCTGGGAGCCCCCTGGCGGGGTGTGCCCCTTGCCGGGCGGGCCGCCCCCTGCCGAGGCGTTCCTGCCGGGCATTCTCCTCGGCGTTCCCTGCCACGGCGTCCCCCTGCCGGAGCGTTCCCCCGCCGCGGCGTCTCTGTTGCCGGGTGTGCCCCCCCGGAGGGGTGTGGCGGTTGCCAGGGTGTGCGACCTGCCGGGCGTTGGTCGGGGGTCGGCCACTTCAGCCTCGCCGGCGATTGAGGCGCGGGGTTCGGGGCGGAGTCCCGGGAAACGGCGAAAGGGCGGGGCGGGGACAGGCTCCGCGCAGCGGCCGGGCTGCCGGTGCGGTGGCCCGGCGGTCGGCGCGCGGCCTCGCCGGAGGTGGCCCGGCGGTCGGCGCGCGGCTTCGCCGGAGGCGGTCCGGCGGGTCAGGGCCGGCCCGTGATCACCGCGGCCACGGTGGTGCCGGGCGGGAAGGCGCCTCGGGCCGTGAGTTCGGTCAGGGCCCAGAGGAGCTTGGCCACGTAGATCCGCTCCACCGGCAGCCCGTGGCGGGCCTCGAAATCGCCGGCGAAAGCCTCCAGCGCGGCCGGAACCCGGGCGTAGCCGCCGTGGTGGAAGTCCTCGGCCAGAGCCCAGTCGCCGGCCGGTCCACCGAAGGCGGCCTGCTGGAGGGAACGTATCTCCGCAGCCAGGAAACCGCCCGCCAGGACCGGCACGCCCAGCGCCCGCTGCCCGGGACCCAGCCCGGCCGCCAGGCCCGCCAGGGTCCCGCCGGTGCCGCAGGCCACCGCGGCCACGTCGGCCGCGCCCCGCAGCTCACGGCCGAGCTCGGCGCAGCCGGTCAGCGCGAGGGCGTTGCTGCCGCCCTCGGGGACCACGTACGCCCCGCCCGCCCCGGCCCCGTCCAGCAGTCGGGCGAGCACCTCGGGCTCGGCCTTGCGGCGGTACTCCGACCGGGACACGAAGCGCAGCCGCATCCCGTCGGCCGCACACCGCGCGAGGGAGTCGTTGAGCGGCCGCCCGGCCAGCTCCTCGCCGCGCACGACGCCGACGGTGCCCATGCCGAGCAGCCGCCCGGCGGCGGCGGTGGCCCGCAGGTGGTTCGAGTACGCCCCGCCGAAGGTGACCAGACGGTCGTGCCCCGCATCAAGGGCCGCCCGGAGGTTCGGCGCGAGCTTGCGCCACTTGTTCCCGGGCAGTTCGGGATGGACGAGGTCGTCCCGCTTCAGCAGCAGCCGCACGCCGTGCGCCGCGAACCGCTCGTCCGCCGCCTCGACGAGCGGGGACGGCGGACGCGGCAGCAGTTCGGGGTGGGTCACCAGACCATTGTCCCTGGTGGGGCCCTGTTCGGCCCCGTTCCCTGCTACTTCAGGCGCGCACCGATCCGCTCGCGCAGGGATTCCATCGTGAAGCCCCTGGGGTCGGGCTTGCCCGGCTGCCATTCGAGGTGGCCGATCACCGAGCGGGCCGTCCACCCGTGGACCCGGCAGACGGCCGCCGCCGCGCGGGCGATGGCGTCGAGCTGAACCGCCGGCCAGGGGTCCTTGCCGTCGCCGAGGTTCTCGCACTCGAAGCCGTAGAAGTGGCGGTTGCCGTCGGTGTCCCTCTCGTTGTCCGGCGGGAGCCGCTTCTCCGCGATGACCGCCGCCAGGACGTCGGAATCGCCCGAGCCCGCATGGTTGGCCCGGCCGTAGCCGACGAGGTGGACGCGGCCGTCCTTGGCGATCACGCCGTGGCACAGCGGGCCCGGCAGTGCGCTGTGGCCCTCGCGGCAGAGCTGGACGGTGTACGGGGTGCCGCGGGTGACGGTGTGGTGGATCATCACCCCGTGCACCGGACCCCACGGGCCCTTGTGGTTGCGGTTGTGGGTGCGCCACGCGCCGACTTCGACGACGGTCAGACCCTCGTGCCGCAGTGCGTTGATGAACCGGTCCGCGGACATGGGTGCGGCCATGGCCGCCTCCTTCGTTGCGGTGTGCGACGGACACCCTGTGTGTCTGCCCCATCACGCTCCGGTTTAGTGGAGGCGACCCTTCCGCGGCTAGAGTTTTCGTACGGCGAGCGAGCCGATCCGGACAGGCGTCACGCGCACGCGCCACGCCTCACGCGCCACGCCTCACCCCTCACGTGTCACGAGGAGGCGAGCCACAGGTCGGGGCCGAACACCTCGTAGTGGATGTCGGCGGCCCGCACGCCCTTGGCGATCAGCTGCTCGCGCACGGCCCGCATGAAGGGCAGCGGCCCGCAGAGGTAGGCCCGGGTGTCAGGGGCGACTGGGACGGCCGACAGGTCCATGAAGCCCTCGCCGTCGCCCGGCTCCGCCGCTTCCTCGTACCAGAACCGGGCCGAGGCGTCGGCCAGTTTGTGGGTCAGGGCCCGGTGGTCACCCCGCAGCGGGTGGTCGGCGGGGGAGCGGTCGGCGTGCAGCACGGTCACCGGCGCGGCGTGCCCGGTGTCGGCCAGGTGCTCCAGCATCGAGAGCATCGGCGTGCAGCCGATGCCGGCCGAGGCGAGCAGGACCGGCGCGCCGGAGTCCTCCAGGACCAGGTCGCCGTACGGGGCCGAGACGCGCAGGGTGTCGCCCACCCGGACCCGGGTGTGCAGGTGATGGGAGACCTCGCCGTCGGGGCCCGCGGCGGCCGGGCCGTGGACCCGCTTGACGGTGATCGCGCGGACCGGGGAGCCGGGCGAGGTGGACAGGCTGTACTGGCGGATCTGGCGTGCGCCGTCCGGCAGTTCGACCTGCACCGAGACGTACTGGCCGGGCCGGTGCGCGGGCGCGGGGGCGCCGTCCGCGGGGGCCAGCCGGAAAGTGGTGCAGTCCACCGTCTCCTCCACCCGGTCGGTGACGGTCCACTCGCGCCACACGTCCCCGGCGGTGACCCGCTGCTCGGCGTAGAGGCGCTCCTCGACGGCGATCAGGGCGCCCGCCATCAGCCAGTAGACCTCGTCCCAGGCCTGGGCGACCTCGGGGGTGACGGCCGCGCCGAGGATCTCAGCGATCGCCTCGAAGAGGTGCTGGTGGACGACGGCGTACTGCTCGCGGGTGACGCCGAGGCTGGCGTGCTTGTGGGCGATGCGGCCCAGCATCACGTCGGGGCGGGTGTCGGGGTGCTCGACGAGGTGGGTGGCGAAGGCGGCGATGGAGCCGGCGAGGGCCTGCTTCTGCAGGCCGGCGTTCTGGTTGCCCCGGTTGAACAGGTCGCGGATCAGCTCCGGGTGGGCCGCGAAGAGCTTGGTGTAGAAGAGCTCCGTGATGTCGCCGATCGCCGCACCGACGGTGGGCAGGGTGGCTCGGACGGTCGCGGTCGACTTCTCGGACAGCATGCGGTACTCCTCGTGCCATGTCGTGACTGTGAAGTGGTATTTGTAATGCGTATTTAGGGTCGCAGAGGGTTCGTTGCGGTGCGGACGTCCGTTCGAACCCCCTGGGGGGTGGGTCGGCGGGCCAGGCGAGCAGCGGGAACCGGTCATTGGGCCCCGCGGTCAGGGCCTGGCGGCCCCCGTCGGCGCCCTGCTCGAAAGGCCGAGCAGGATCGGACCGGTGGGCGTCGCCACCAGATCGTTCACGGTCAGTGGATCCAATGCGGCGAAGAAGGCCTCCTGAGCCCGCCGCAGGGCGCCGCGCAGCACGCAGGCGCCGCGCAGCGGGCAGGGAGCCGTCCCGTCGCAGTCCACGACGTCACCCTCGCCCTCCAGCTCGCGCACCACCGCGCCCACCGAGGCGGCGCGCCCGGCGGAGGTCAGGGCGAGTCCGCCGCCGCGGCCGCGGCGGGCCTCGAGCAGTCCGAGGTGCTGCAGCCTGGCGACCACTTTCGCCGTGTGGGTGTACGGGACCTCCATGGTCGCCGCCACGTCGCGCGTGGTCGGGAGGTCCGCCTCCTGGACGGCCAGGCGCATCAGGACGCGCAGCGCCAGGTCGGTGAATCGGGTCAGCCGCATGCGCTCACCCTAGGAAACTTGCATCTGCTGTGCAAATTAAACCGCCGCAAGGGCATCGGCTGGCCGAAAGTGGTGGGGTCTGTGGGATTCAGGGGGCTTGTGGTGAGGGAGTTGGGCCTCAAAGAGTGCCCCACCCCGGACGGAGTAGTCCCACCCTTTTGTGTAATGGTCCCACCACGTTCCGTACTGAAAGGCTGCATCCCGCAGATCCATGGAGTGATCGAAAGGGAAATACATGTCGGTCCAGGCGGGTTCCGAGTCCGAGGTCCAGACGCCGCAGCGCAGTCTCGGGACGACGGCCGCGCGGAACTTGGCAACCACCACCAAGTCCGCACCGCAGATGCAGGAGATCACCTCACGGTGGCTGCTGAAGATGCTGCCGTGGGTGTCCGTGCAGGGTGGCACCTACCGCGTGAACCGCAGGCTGAGCTACTCCGTCGGCGACGGACGCGTGGAGTTCATCAAGACCGGCACCCAGGTCCAGGTGATCCCGGCGGAGCTCGGCGAGCTCCCGCTGCTGCGCGAGTACGAGGACCTCGACGTCCTGGGCGAGCTCGCCCAGCGGTGCCGGCAGATCGACTTCGAGGCCGGCCAGGAACTGACCTCCTTCGGCAGCGCCGCCGACCAGGTGTTCCTGCTCGCCCACGGCCGCATCGACCAGATCGGCCCGGGCCCCTACGGGGACGACGCCGTGCTGCAGACCGTCGCCGACGGCGCGTACTTCGGCGAGGACTCGCTCGTCGATGAAGAATCGATTTGGGAGTACACCGCACGCGCCGCCACATCCGGCACCGTGCTGACCCTGTCCCGCCAGGACTTCCAGCTGCTCGCCGACCGGGTCGAGTCGCTGCGCGCGCACGTCGACCGCGTACGGTCCCTGCCCGCCCAGCGCACCAACAAGTACGGCGAGGCCGCGATCGACCTCTCCGCCGGCCACCAGGGCGAGGCCGTCCTGCCCGGCACCTTCGTGGACTACGAGGCCCGCCCGCGCGAGTACGAACTCTCCATTGCACAAACGGTCCTGCGCGTGCACACCCGCGTCGCCGACCTCTACAACCAGCCGATGAACCAGACCGAGCAGCAGCTGCGGCTCACGGTCGAGGCGCTGCGCGAGCGCCAAGAGCACGAGATGCTCAACAACCGCGAGTTCGGCCTGCTCCACAACGCCGACTACGACCAGCGCATCCAGCCGCACGACGGCGCGCCCAGTCCCGACGACATGGACCAGCTGCTCAGCATGCGGCGCGGCTCCAAGTTCTTCCTGGCGCACCCCAAGGCGATCGCCGCCTTCGGCCGCGAGTGCAACAAGCGCGGGCTCTACCCGGAGTCGGTGGAGTTCAACGGCCACCGGGTGCCGTCCTGGCGCGGGGTGCCGATCTTTCCGAGCGGCAAGATCCCGATCAGCGACGCCCGCACCACGTCCATCCTGTGCATGCGCACCGGTGAGGACGAGCAGGGCGTGATCGGCCTGCACCAGCCGGGCATCCCGGACGAGATCGAGCCGAGCCTGTCGGTCCGCTTCATGGGGATCAGCGAGCAGGCCATCATCTCGTACCTGGTCACCGCCTACTTCTCGGCCGCGGTGCTGGTGCCGGACGCGCTGGGCGTGCTGGAGAACGTCGAGATCGGCCGCTGGCGCTGAGTGCGGTGAACGCGATCGCGACCGGCGAGGGCCACGAGGCCGCCGCCCTGCTGGAACGGACGAGGGAGGCCGTCTACCCGGAACTGCGCCGCACGGTCGAGAGCCTGCCCGGTTCGATGCGGCGCGTGGCGATGTACCACTTCGGCTGGGAGCACGAGGACGGTACGCCGGCGGCGGGCACCGCGGGGAAGGCCATCCGGCCCGCCCTGGTCCTGGCCTCCGCCCAGGCCCTGCAGGGACCGGGGGTCCGGCGGGCCGACGAAGCCGTACGGGCGGCGGCGGCCGTGGAGCTCGCGCACAACTTCACGCTGCTGCACGACGACGTCATCGACAGGGACGCCCGGCGGCGCGGCCGGGCCACCGCCTGGACCGTCTTCGGGATACCGGACGCGATCATCGCGGGCGACGCCATGATGGCGCTCGCGCTGCGGCTGCTCGCGGAGGATCCGCACCCGGCCGCGGCGGCCGCCTCGTCCCGCCTCGCGGCCTGCGTCATCGAGCTGTGCGCGGGCCAGCAGGCGGACTGCGCCTTCGAGCGGCGTCCGCACGTCCCGCTCGACGAGTGCCTGGCCATGGCCACGGCCAAGACCGGGGCCCTGCTGGGCTGCGCGTGCGCGCTGGGCGCCCTGTACGCGGGGGCCGGGCCGGGCGAGGTCGACGCGATGGACGCCTTCGGGCGGGAGGCCGGGCTGGCCTTCCAGCTGATCGACGACCTGATCGGCATCTGGGGGGATCCGGGGCACACCGGCAAGCCCGCCGGGGCCGATCTGCTCTCCCGCAAGAAGTCCCTCCCGGTCGTGGCCGCTCTCACCTCGGGCACCGCGGCGGGGGAGGAGCTGGCCGCCCTGTACGCGGGTCCCATGACCGGGGACGACGTGCGCAGGGCCGCCGACGCGGTGGACCGGGCCGGAGGGCGCGACTGGGCGCAGGACCAGGCCGCGGACCGGATGGGCCGGGCCGTCCAGCACCTGTCCCGTGCCGTGGCGGACCTCGGTGCGGCGGGCGGGCTGCTGTCGCTCGCGGAGTTCGTGACGCGCCGTACGAGGTGACCGCGCGGGGGCCGCGGAAGCGCAGGAGTACGGGGGGAGGCCTGTTCCGGGGGCGCACGATGCCGGAACAGGCCTTACCGCATGTGGGTGCCAACTCTAGGATCACTCACGGTTGTTGACACGTGAGTGAAGGGTGTGACCAGTGGCGCTGGAGATACGTCAGGCGGATCAGTCGGACCGGGACGCGGTGGCACGGCTGCTCGATGAGGCCTTCCGCACCGATCCGGTGAGCAGCTGGGTCTTCCCGGACCCGGAGCACCGGGCCGCCGTGCACGGGAGGTTCCTGGGCGTCTTCGTGGACGTGGCGCTGGCCGAGGGCCGGATCGACTACGCGGTGGACGGCTCGGCGGCCGCGCTGTGGCTGCGGATTCCGGCGGGCGAGCCGGAGGGGGAGGACGGGATCCCCGCGAAGATGCGGGCGGTGGCCGACCCCGACAACGAGCGGTGCGAGCTGGTCGGCCGGCTCACGGGCGCGGTGCACCCGACGGCGGAGGAGCACGAGTACCTGCTGATGATCGCGGTCACCCCCAGCCGGCAGGGGGAGGGGCTGGGCAGCGAGCTGATGCGGCCGGTGCTGGAACGCTGCGACCGCGAGGGCGTGCCGGCCTACCTGGAGGCGAGCAGCGAGCGCAGCAAGGGGCTGTACGAACGGCTCGGCTGGGAGTTCACCGGCGAGGCGGTGCAGCTGCCGGAGGGCCCGCTGATGTGGCCGATGTGGCGCAAGCCGCGGGGATAGGCGGGGCGGGATGCGGTGGGGGTTGCGTAACCACTTCCGGTGAAGTACTTTCCTCGACGTGCCCTGATGAGGGTGCTGTCGAACGGAAGAGAATCGCTTGCGCAAGCTCACGTACCTCATCGCCACATCGGTCGACGGGTTCATCGCGTCCCCGGACGGAGACGGCGACTACCTGACCGCCTACCTGGACCCGGAGTACATCGACCACCTCCGGGCCGAGTACCCGGAGACCCTGCCGACCCACATGCACGAGCCGCTGGGCGTCGACGTCTCCGGCGCCCGGCACTTCGACGCGATCATCATGGGCCGCCGTACGTACGACCCGGCTCTCAAGATGGGCATCACGAGTCCGTACGCCCATCTGAAGCAATACGTGGTCTCGCACACGATCGCCGTCTCGCCCGACCCGGCGGTCGAGCTGGTCTCCGGGGACGTCGTGGCCCGGGTGCGGGAGCTGAAGGCCCAGGACGGCCTGGGTGTCTACCTCTGCGGCGGCGCGGAACTCGCCGCCCGGCTGGTCGACGAGATCGACGTGTTCGTCATCAAGACCTACCCCGTCTTCGCCGGGAGCGGGATTCCCCTCTCGCGGGCCGGCTTCGCGCCGCGCGACCTGGAGCTGACCGGGGTCGAGGGCTTCGGCGGCGGCCAGGTCGTGACCACCTACCTGCGCAAGCGCTGAGCCGCCGGACGCGCGAAACCGGCCTACCGTGGAGGTATGGCCGGTGAACAGCAGCAGCACGCGCACGAGAGGGTGGCCCCGCAGGCCGGGCACGAACAGCGGACGTGCCCGGCTTGCGGGCGCCCCGTCGACACGGTGGTCAGGCGGCGCAAGTCCCTCGGGGTCTTCGTTCCGGTATGGGGCCGGGGTCCTTGTCGCAACCCCGACTGCCCCGAGTACGCGGTGCCCGAGGAGCGGTGACTCAGCCCTTGGCGGCGAGGTCCTTCGCGCCCAGACCGGACGCGAAGCCGTTGGCCCAGAGCTGGTTGACGCGCGTCCGCTCGGCGGAGTTCGGAGTGGCGTTCGTGCACGAGGTGCCCGGGCCGCCGCCCGACATCAGCTCACTGCACGGCCCCGAGTAGTGGTCCGGCAGACCCAGCACGTGGCCGGTCTCGTGCGAGGTCACCCGGGTGGAGTTGTAGATCTGGTTCTGCCGGTAGTCGAGGAAGATGTAGCCCCGGCCGTGCCCGTCCGTGCTGGCGTACGAGCCGCGTGAGTCATTGCCCTCGCGGTACGAGAAGTTCCCGCCCGAGGACACCTCCTGCAGTCTGACGTTGCTCACCGAGCTGTTCCAGATCTGCGTGGACCGGGCTATCTGCGTGCGGAAGCTGGGAGCGTTGCGGGTGTTGTACGTGACGGTCACGGCCAGGGCGCCGGGGTTCGCGGCGCGCTGCTCGGCGACCGAGCGCTGCACGGCCTCGAAGAAGGCGCGGTTGGCGGCCGCGTTCTCCTGTGAACCCTCGTACGCGGCGTAGCCGGCGGCGGTGCCGACGGGGGCGGGGGCGGCGCTGGCGGTGGGGACGACGCCGAGCGCGGCGGCCAGGCCGAGGCCGAGGGTGGTGGCCAGAACGGCCTTACGGGAGTGGCGCATGTGGGGGAGCTCCTACTCGTCCGGTGCGGTGGGGGGTGGTCGTTCGGTACCGGAGTCTGCGGGAGTCGAAGTGCCCGGCGGATGATGTCACTCCCCGATAGCGCCGCCCTATCGGGAAGATTGCGACAGCCCAACTCACGTGAGAATGGCGGGATTCGGGGGGCTATCAGTGGCTGGTGCGGTCCACCGGGACGGGCCTAACCTCGGGTCATGGAGCTCGAGGTCAGGCACCTGCGCGCGCTGTGCGCCATCGCCGACGCCGGCAGTCTGCACAAGGCCGCGCGGCAGCTCGGCGTGAGCCAGCCCTCCTTGACGACCCAGCTGCGCCGCATCGAACGGGCCCTGGACGGGGAGCTGTTTCTGCGCGAACGGACCGGCTGCCGACCCACCCCTTTCGGCCGGACCGTGCTCGGTCGGGCCCGTCCGCTGGTGGCCGAGATGGCCGCGCTGGTGGCGGAGGCCAGGGCGCTGGCCCAGGGGCCGAGGCTGCGCATCGGCTCCACGGCCAGCCGGGCCCTGCCGGGGTGGCTGCGCAGGCTGCACCGGCGGCTGCCGGACACCGAGACCTCGCTGGTGGTGGACGTCTCCGCCAACGCGCTGCTCAGGATGGTCGACTCGGGGCAGCTGGACGTGGCGTTCGTGCACGAGGTGGAGGGCAGCCCGCTGCGGGTGCCGGCCGGGCTGCAGATGCACGTGCTGATGGAGCGCGAGCCGCAGTTCGTGTCGATGTCCCGGGATCATCCCGCCGCCGGGCAGGCGGTCGTCTCCTTACGGGACCTGGCCGCCGACCGCTGGATGGTGGACCCCTCGGTCGACGGCGAGTGGGACGGCCTGCGGCGGGTCTTCGCCGGGGCCGGGCTCGACCCGCCGGTGCTGCACGCCGACTACCACACGGCGACCTCGCTGATCATCTCCGGCGAGGCGGTCGCGCCGTGCCAGCCGACCTCCGGGCCGCGCGAGGACATGGCGATCCGGCCACTGTCGGGGGACCCCCTCGCCGTGCGCCTGCTGCTGGCGACCCGGCCGGGCGCGCATGCGGAGGTGTACGAGGACCTCCGCGACGCGTATCGCGAGGCGGCCCTGCGCACGCCGCCGTACCGGGCCTGGCTCCACCACCACGCGAGCCCCCTGCTCGCGGCGTGACCGGACTGCACGGGCCTGCCGCCGGGGCACCGCCCCGGGCGTCGCGCGTCCCACGCCGACGAGGCTGAATTTGGCCGAAACTGTTCGCCTGACGCGGCGCAAATGCCGCCTCAATCGCCGACGGGGCCGGCTCTTCCTGCCCCGCCCCGGCGCTGCGCGCGGGCGCGGTCGTATGCCAGGGACAGCGCCCCCTGCGCCATGAGGGCCGTGCCCGCCGCCGCCCACCCCGGCCTCCGGCGCCGGGCCGCCCATGCCAGGAGCGGCGCCCCCGCGGCGACCTGCGCCGCACCCAGCCGCCGCGCCTTCGGGCCGCGGACCCACGGGCCCAGCGGCCCCTTCTCCACCGCGTCGAGCTCGGCCCGCACCGTGTCGCGCCACCCGGCCCACTCCACCGTCTCGGCGCCGGCCGCCACCCGGGCCGCCCCGCGCAGCCGGTCGGCCGGTTCGCCGGGGCTCAGGCCGGCCCGGCCAGTCCGGCGCGCGTCAGCAGGGCGATCAGCCCGAGCAGCCGGGTCGCGCCGTCGAGCGCGGGGGCGTCGGCCGGGTCGCTGCGAGTGAGCCGTTCCAGCTCCTCCAAGTCGAGTACGGGGTCCAGTCCGAGCCGCACCGCCAGGGTCCGCATGGCATCGGGCGCACCGGCCGGCCGGCCGCCCGCGTCCCACTCGTAGGCGGTGGCGCGCCGCAACCCGCTCGACAGGGTGAATCCGGCCCGTCCGGCCTCCCACCACAGGCTCATCACCGGCCAGTTGGTGCCGAGCGCGATCGCCGAGCCCCAGCCGGAGAGCACCTCGGCGACGCTCTCCTCGCCCGCGAGCCACGGTTTGACGTCGGGTACGAGCGCACTCCAGTCGCCCGCCGGGACGAGCAGCAGCCGTACGCGCAGCAGGTGCGCGGGAGGACGGGCGGCGAGGGGTCCGGCCCGGCAGAGCAGCATGCCGCCCGTCGCGGCCCTGGAGATTGACATGCCCACACAATAAGGCAAATCGCACCGAAATGGCGGATTCCGAACGCATGCTTGACTTCGCCCGACCGCGATATATCGTGTTATCGAGAAGACGCGATATGTTGCGTGCGTCGAGCCCGTCCGTGAACGCACGAGGAGGATCAGCACCATGGCAGAGCAGTCGTCCCAGCCGTCACAGTCGACGTGGCACTTCGCCGAACCCCGGAAGCTCGCCTTCGAGGAGCCGGTGACCGAGCTCCGCGTCCGCGTCGTGAGCGGCACGGTGAATGTGGTCGCCGCCGAAGAGGGGCCGGCCCGACTCGAAGTGACCGAGGTCGACGGACCGCCGCTGTACGTCGTTCAGGACGGTGGCACACTCACCGTCTCCTACGAGGACCTGCCCTGGAACGGCTCCCAGGGCTTCAAGCAGTGGATCGAGGCCAAGCCCTGGAAGGCCTGGTCCGGTTCCGCCTCCGGCCGCAAGGCCTGGGAGCGCAGCGCCTCGTTCACCCTCACCGTGCCCGCCGCCACCCAGGTCCGCGTGGCCGCGGTCGACGCCACCGCCTTCGTCTCCGGCATCTCCGGCGGCACCGACGTCAACGGGGTCTCCGGCGACGCGACCCTCGTCGGGCTGTCCGGCAGGGTCAAGGCGCACACCGTCTCCGGCAGCGTCGAAGCCCAGTCCGTCACCGGCGACCTCGGCTTCCACTCGGTGTCCGGCGGCCTGACGGTGGTCGACGGCGCGGGCGTGAGCGTACGAGCCGACTCGGTCAGCGGTGACATGCTCATCGACCTGGACCTCGACCCGGCGGCCGCCCGCCCCGTGGACATCGCGCTGAACTCCGTGTCCGGCCAGGTCGCGATCCGCCTCCCGCACCCCGCCGACGCCCGCGTGGAGGCCAACACCGCCACCGGCGGCGTCTCCAACGCCTTCGAGGACCTGCGGGTCTCCGGCCAGCTGGGGGCCAAGCGGATCACCGGAACGCTCGGCACCGGCACCGGCACCCTGCGGGCCACCACCGTCTCCGGCGCCATCGCGCTGCTGCGCCGCCCGCAGGCCGACGCCGACGCGCCCGCCACCGTCCCCCTCGCGCTCGACAAGAAGGTGCTCTGACATGCCGCCCGTCTTCGCCCACGGCCGCCTCCGCCTCTACCTCCTCAAGCTGCTGGACGAGGCCCCGCGCCACGGGTACGAGGTGATCCGCCTGCTGGAGGAGCGCTTCCAGGGCCTGTACGCGCCGTCCGCGGGCACCGTGTACCCGCGTCTGGCCAAGCTGGAGGCCGAGGGCCTGGTCACGCACGCCACCGAGGGCGGGCGCAAGGTGTACTCGATCAGCGAGGCGGGCCGCGCCGAACTGGCCGACCGCGGCGGCGAACTGGCCGATCTGGAGCTGGAGATCCGCGACTCGGTCACCGAACTGGCCGCCGAGATCCGCAGCGACGTCCGGGGCGCCGCGGGTGATCTGCGGCGCGAGATGCGGGCGGCGGCGTCGGCGTCGGCGACGCACGTGGGCGAGGACGAGTCCTGGAAGGCGGCCAAGGAGGAACTGCGCAAGGCGCGGCAGGAGTGGAAGGAGCAGGCGCGCCGGGCGAAGGACGAGAGCCGCCGGGCGCGCGAGGAGGCGCAGCAGGCCCGCCGCCAGGCCAAGGAGGCGCAGGAGCGGGCGCGCGAGGAGGTCCAGCGGATCGCGGGCCAGCTGCAGGAGCAGTTCGCCAAGTCCGGGGGCGTCCTCGGGAGTCTGGCCGGGGCGTGGCTCGGGGGCGGTACGCCGAGTACGTCTGCGTCTGCGTCTGGGCCTGCGTCTGGGTCTGCGGCGGCGGACGGTGGGGGTTCGGCTGCGGCTGCGGCTGCGGATGCCTCGGCGGTGGCTGCGGACTGGGCCGAGGACCTGGCGCCCACCGGTGACCCGGCCCGCGATCTGGACCGGCTGCTGGACCGCTTCCGCGACGAGGTGCGCGATGCGGCCCGGGACCACGGGGTGAGCGCGGCTCAGGTGGCCGAGGCCCGTCGGCACCTTGCGGATGCCGGGGCCCGGCTGGGGGCGGCGCTCCGGGCCAAGCCGTAGGCCGGGCTGCCGCGCCGTTGCTGGGCTCGGCCCCGGTTGCCGCGCCTCAAGCGCCGGCGGGGCGGCTGAAAGATCGGGGCTCCGCCCCGGACCCCGCGCCTCAAACGCCGGCGGGGCTGGTTGGGCGGGGCTGAAGACCAGGGCTCCGGGCCGGACCCGCGCCTTAAGTGCCGGTGCGGCTGAAAGATCGGGGCTCCGCCCCGGACCCCGCGCCTCAAACGCCGACGGGGCTGGTTTGGCGGGGCTGAAGACCGGGGCTCCGGGCCGGACCCGCGCGTGAGGCGCCGGCGGGGCTGGTTTGGCGGGCTGAAGATACCGGCTCCGCCCCAGGTCCCGCGTCTCAAGGGCCGGGGGCTGGAGGGCGTCAGGTCGGCAGGGTGGTTTCGGCTGTGGTGTATGTGATGCCGTGGTCCGTCAGGACCTCCGAGACCGTGCCGGGGCGGGAGAGCAGGGCCAGGAGGAGGTGCAGGGTGCCGATGTGGTTGTCCTTGCGGCCCAGGGCGATGCGGAGGGACTGTTCCAGGACCTTCTTCGCGTCCTCGGTGAAGGGGACGTGGTAGCTGCCGGTGCGGCCGTCGGGCTGCTCGCGCCCCAGGGCCGAGCGGAGGGTGGTGCCCAGGGTCCGCCGGCGCGGGGCCGGGGCCGCGAGGGCGCCTTCGCCGTGGGTCTCCTCGATGCGGGAGACGATCTCCGTGAGGTCGATGCCGAGCCCGGCGAGCGCCTCCTGGTCCGCCCGGGACATGCCGCCCCGGCGGCGGGCCGTCGTGAGGTCGGCGGCCACCGCCGTGCGGTCCACGCCCAGAGGGTCCAGGGCCCCCAGGGCCAGCAGCGAGAGCAGCAGGTGTTCCTCGGTGACCGTGGCGGCCCCGGACTGCCGGGCCTCGGCCACCGCACCCTTCACGGTCGACCGGGCGTCCCGGGTGAAGCGTTCGAACATCAGAGCCTCCCGTACTTCTTGTGCACGGCCTGCCGGCTGACGCCCAGCTCGGCCGCGATCTCCTGCCAGGACCACCCCTGCGCGCGGGCACTGCGTACCTGTACGGACTCCAGCTGCTCCAGCAGCCTCCGGAGAGCCGCAACGGCACGCAGGCCCACGCGGGGGTCGCCGTCACCGGCCCGTTCGGCGAGATCGGTCGCTTCCGTCATGGGTGTCAATGTAGGTTGACGCGGGAGGTGATGTCAACCCCGGTTGACGCCTATGGCGTGAGGACGATCTTGCCGAAGAGGTCGCCCGACGCGAGCTTCCCGAACCCCTCGCGCGCCCGGTCCAGTGGCAGCACCTCGTCGATGACCGGCCGCAGCCCGGTCGTGGCGCAGAACGACAGCAGGTCCTCCAGCTCGTCCTTCGAGCCCATCGTCGAGCCGACCACCTTCAGCTCCAGGAAGAAGATCCGGGTCAGCTCCGCGTGCGCGGGGCGGTCGCCGCTCGTCGCACCGGAGATCACCAGGGTGCCGCCCGGGCGCAGGGACTTCACCGAGTGGGACCAGGTGGCGGCGCCCACCGTCTCGATCACCGCGTCCACCCGCTGCGGCAGCCGGGCGCCCGGCTCGTACGCCTCCACCGCGCCCAGCTCCACGGCCCGCTTGCGCTTGGCCTCGTCCCGGCTGGTGGCGAAGACCCGCAGGCCCGCCGCCTTGCCGAGGGCGATCGCGGCCGTGGCGACACCGCCGCCGGCGCCCTGCACGAGGACGGAGTCGCCGGGGCGCACCCCGGCATTGGTGAACAGCATCCGGTACGCCGTCAGCCAGGCGGTCGGGAGGCAGGCGGCCTCCTCGAAGGTCAGCTCGGCGGGCTTGCGCAGGACGTTCCAGGCCGGGACGGTCACCTGCTCGGCGAAGGTCCCCTGGTAGCGCTCGGTCAGGATCGAGCGGGGCTCGTCCGGGCCGACCCCGTGGCCGCTCTGGCCGATCACGGAGTGCAGGACGACCTCGTTGCCGTCCTGGTCGATCCCGGCGGCGTCGCAGCCGAGGATCATCGGGAGTCTTTCCTCGCCGAGGCCCACCCCGCGCAGCGACCACAGGTCGTGGTGGTTGAGGGAGGCGGCCTTGACGTTCACGGTCACCCAGCCGGGCCGGGCCTCGGGGGCGGGGCGGTCGCCCAGCTCAAGGCCGTTCAGCGGCTGGTCACGGTCGATTCGGGCGGCGTAGGCAGCGAACATGCCGCGACGCTACCGCTCGGTAGGGCCAGGTTCCAGCGTTTGCCGCCACGGCGGTGATGAGGCCTTCGTCGCACCGGGACGGCGGCCGGGGCCGGGACCGGCGGACGGAGGCCGCGCCGCGCAAAAGCGAGAGGCCCGGCCGGACGGATCCGGTCGGGCCTCTCGCGTGCGTACGGCTCAGGTCCGCGATCAGACCAGGCGGGCGACGCCGTCCGCCTTGGCGGCGGCGGCGACGGCCGCGGCGACGGCCTCCGCGACGCGCTCGTCGAACGGCGACGGGATCACGTAGTCGGCGGCGAGCTCGTCACCCACGACACCGGCGATGGCGTCGGCGGCGGCGATCTTCATGCCTTCGGTGATCCGGGTGGCGCGCACCTTGAGGGCACCCGCGAAGATGCCCGGGAACGCCAGCACGTTGTTGATCTGGTTCGGGAAGTCCGAACGGCCCGTGGCCACGACCGCCGCGTACTTGTGCGCGACGTCCGGGTGGACCTCCGGGTTCGGGTTGGCCATGGCGAAGACGAAGGCGTCCTTCGCCATCGAGGCCACCGCCTCCTCCGGGACCGTACCGCCGGAGACGCCGATGAAGACGTCCGCGCCCGCGAGGGCCTGCTCCAGCGAGCCGGTCTGGTTCGTCTTGTTCGTCAGGCCCGCGATCTCCGCCTTGACGTCCGTCAGGTCGGAACGGTCCGCCGACACGACGCCCTTGCGGTCGGTGACGCAGACGTCGCCGATGCCCGCGTCCACGAGGATCTTGGCGATGGCGATGCCCGCCGCGCCCGCGCCCGAGATCACGGCGCGCAGGTCGCCGAGGGTGCGACCCGTGAGCTTCGCCGCGTTGCGCAGCGCCGCCAGCGTCACGATGGCGGTGCCGTGCTGGTCGTCGTGGAAGATCGGGATGTCGAGCGCCTCCTGGAGGCGGCGCTCGATCTCGAAGCAGCGGGGGGCCGAGATGTCCTCGAGATTGACCCCCCCGAAGGACGGGGCGAGACGGATGACCGTCTCGATGATCTCGTCCGTGTCCTTGGTGGCGAGAGCGATCGGAACCGCGTCCACCCCACCGAACTGCTTGAAGAGAATGGCCTTGCCCTCCATGACGGGGAGGGAGGCTTCCGGACCGATGTCACCGAGCCCGAGCACGGCCGTGCCGTCGGTGACGACGGCGACCACGTTGGACTTCCAGGTGTACTCGTTCACCAGCTCCGGCTGCTCGGCGATGGCGCTGCACACCTTCGCCACGCCGGGCGTGTACGCGAGGGACAGGTCGTCCTTGTTCGTGACGGGTACCGTGGCCTGGATGGCCATCTTGCCGCCCCGGTGCAGCGCGAACACCGCGTCCGGGTTGTTGTCCGTGACGCTGTCACTGCGAGGGTTGATGATCTCCGCTGCCACTGTGTGTGACCCCTTAAGTCCTTTGAATCGTTGAGGGTGGCCACTCCTGGTTAAGGGGTGGGCGGGCACCGCGTCCGTACTCCGCGTCAACGGTTGGCCCGTCTCCGCGGAGGGGAGGTTCGTACGCGCGGGCGCGCCGCACGCGCGCCCTGAGCCCCGGATGAGGGGTGTAAGGATCTGTTCTACCCGAAGAACGCTCGCCCAGACGAGTCGATTCCTGCTCAACTGTAGGTCGCTTGCCCCGGTTTTGGCGAAAAGTCCAAACCTTCATGTCCGGCAGCCGAGACGCACCGCAGAAAGTGCGGCCAAAAGGCCTGGTCACGGCAGTATCTGCGGCCTTGAACCTCGTTCCCCGCAGTCCTGTTGGACCACATGGGGGGCCCGTTATCCGATTTTGACCTGACGGGCACCCTGAATGTCTCAGTCCGAATGGCAAGATGCCGTAATCACACAAGGTCGTGACACTCGATGGTGCGTGTCCGACCGTTTTCGATGCTTTTCCACCAGCCGGAGGAACGAAGCCATGACCGCAAGCACCACCCGTCGTACGACCGCCGCCCGGTCCCGGATCGCCGCGGTCGGCGCGATCGCGGTCGCCGGCGCCCTGATCCTCACCGGCTGTGGTGACCAGACCGACGGCGGCACCAAGGCCCAGGACAAGACCAGCGACGCCCCGCTGTTCTCCAAGCTGCCGAAGAAGATCCAGGACGCGGGCGTCATCAAGGTCGGCACGGACGCCGCGTACGCCCCGATGGAGTTCACCGAGGGCGGCAAGATCGTCGGTGTCGACCCCGACATCGCCGAGGCCATGGGCAAGCAGCTCGGTGTGAAGTTCCAGTTCACCTCCGGCACCTTCGACGGCCTGATCACCTCTCTCGAGACCGGCCGCCAGGACATCGCCATGTCGTCGATCACCGACAACAAGCGCCGCCAGGAGGGTCTGGACGAGAAGGGCGCCAAGATCGGTAAGGGCGTCGACTTCGTCGACTACTTCTCCTCCGGCGTCTCGCTCATCGTCAAGAAGGGCAACCCGGACAACATCAAGTCGCTCGACGACCTGTGTGGCAAGACGGTCGCCGTGCAGCGCGGCACCATCTACGAGGACACCTTCAAGGCGCAGGCCGAGAAGTGCGGTGCCAACAAGCTCACCATCGAGGCGTTCGACACCGACGCCGAGGCGCAGACCCGCGTCAAGGCCGGCGGCGCCGTGGCCGACATGAACGACTACCCGGTCGCCGCGTACATCGCGAAGACCTCCGGCGGCGGCAACGACTTCGAGGTCGGCGGCCAGCAGAGCGACGTCGGCCTCTTCGGCATCGCCGTCGCCAAGGAGAACACCCAGCTCCGCGACGCGCTGAAGGAAGCCCTCGACGCCATCATCAAGGACGGCTCCTACGCCAAGGTCCTCGAGAAGTGGGACGTCAAGGGAAGCGCCGTCCAGTCGGCCACGATCAACGCCGGTCAGTGATCCGAGCGCACCACTGAAGGGCAGTCATAGTGACTGACAAGAACGACAAGGGTCCGGCCGCGACTGCGCCGGCCGGGCCCGGCGCCTCGGGCAACCCCTACGAGGCCATCAAGGCCATCCCGGTACGGCACTACGGACGCTGGATCAGCGCCGTACTGGTCGCCGTGATCCTGGGCTGGCTCGTCTACGCCTTCTCCCAGGGCAAGGTCATCTGGGCCACGGTCGGAGACAAGCTGTTCGACCCGTCCGTCCTCGACGGACTCTGGAACACCATCGTCATCAGCGTGCTGTCGATGCTGCTGGGCCTGGTGCTCGGCATCCTCTTCGCCGTGATGCGGCTCTCGAACAACCCGGTCACGAGCTTCGTGTCCTGGCTCTACATCTGGTTCTTCCGCGGCACCCCGGTGTACGTCCAGCTGCTGGTCTGGTTCAGCCTCCCGCTGATCTTCCAGTACATCAACCTGGGTCCGATCTACAAGAACGAGACCGTCGACGTCATGACGCCGTTCATGGTCGCCCTGCTGGGCCTCGGCCTGAACGAGGGCGCCTACATGGCGGAGATCGTCCGGGCCGGCATCCAGTCCGTCGACGAGGGCCAGAGCGAGGCCTCGCACGCGCTCGGCATGACCCGCACGCAGACCATGCGCCGCGTGGTGCTCCCGCAGGCGATGCGCGTGATCATCCCGCCGACGGGCAACGAGTTCATCAACATGCTGAAGACCTCGTCCCTGGTCTCGGCGGTGCAGTACACCGAACTGCTGCGCGCCAGCTCCAACATCGGCTCCACGGCCGGCGCGGTGATCGAGATGTACTTCGTCGCCTCCATCTGGTATCTGGCTCTGACCAGCGTCTTCAGCGTCGGCCAGTACTACCTGGAGCGCCGCTACGCCCGCGGTTCGCTGCGTAGCCTGCCTCTCACGCCGTTCCAGCGGCTGAAGGCGAACCTGAACATGTTCCGCCGTACGGAGGTGGCGAAGTGACCGCCCAGCCGATGGTCAAGGCCGAAGGCGTCCACAAGTCGTACGGCGCCGCCCACATCCTGCGGGGCATCGACTTGGAGGTCGCCCCGCGAGAGGTCTTCTGCCTGGTCGGCCCGTCCGGCTCCGGCAAGTCGACCTTCCTTCGCTGCATCAACCACCTGGAGCGCATCAACGCCGGCCGGCTCTCGGTCGACGGCCAGCTGGTGGGGTACAAGCAGAAGGGCGACAAGCTCTACGAGCTGAAGGACAGCGAGGTCGCGGCCCAGCGCCGGGACATCGGCATGGTCTTCCAGCGCTTCAACCTCTTCCCGCACATGACGGCCGTCGAGAACGTCATGGAAGCCCCGGTCATGGTCAAGGGCGAGTCCAAGGCGGTGGCGCGCGAGCGCGCCGTACGCCTCCTGGACCGCGTGGGCCTCGGCGACAAGGGCGGGAACTACCCCACCCAGCTCTCCGGCGGCCAGCAGCAGCGTGTGGCGATCGCCCGCGCGCTCGCCATGGAGCCGAAGCTGATGCTCTTCGACGAGCCCACCTCGGCGCTCGACCCCGAGCTGGTGGGCGACGTCCTCGACGTCATGCGGGACCTCGCCGAGTCGGGTATGACCATGATCGTGGTCACGCACGAGATGGGCTTCGCCCGCGAGGTCGGCGACAACCTCGTCTTCATGGACGGCGGTGTGGTCGTCGAGTCGGGCAACCCCCGCGACGTGCTGGGCAACCCGCAGCACGACCGCACGAAGGCGTTCCTTTCCAAGGTGCTGTAGCCGCACCGGCGGACGGACGAGGGGCGGTACGGGATTCCCGTACCGCCCCTTTCCCATGCGCGGGCAGGTGCTGTCTTCGGACTCCCTGCTGCAGACCTGGGACCAGCGCGTGCGAGGGCGGGCGCCGGGTCGGGATCGACGCCCGTGCCGGTGGCTCCCGTGAACCGATTGAGCAGGCGGTCCGTGATACTTCCCGTACCGCACGCGAGATCCGGCACCCGGGGGGGTGGGTCCCACCAGAGCCTCGACCATGTCCGGCATCACCCGGAACCGCTCCTCGCGGTCGGGCACGTACCACTCCTGCTGCCGGTCCCGGCCGTCCTGCCGGGCCTGCCCGTGACCGGCCCCGGTACCTGGACCCGTTTCCGTCGGATCCGCCACCCCGAGGCCCTCCGTGTAATACCCTCGAATACGTCCCAGTCGTTACCTGGACCCTCATTCGCAGCCGTAAGGACAACAAGTGGAACTGGCCCATTACTCGGACTTCGCCGTGCGCCTGGTCAACACCGAGGAGCCGGCCCGCAACAAGGACGCCCTCACCTCGGTGGACGCCGTCCGCGTCCTGTTCGGCGAAAGCGTGCAGATGGCACGCCGCGTCACCGACACCGACGTCACCCGCTTCCGCAACGTCCGCGGCAGGCTGCGCGCCGTCTTCGACGCGGCCGACGGCGCCGACCACGTCCTCGCGGTCGACCTGCTGAACTCGCTGCTGATGGAGTTCCCGGTCAGCCCCCAGGTCTCCGGCCACGCGCTCATCGGCGACGACGGCCGCCCCGACTGGCACCTCCACCTCGCCGAGCACCCTTCGAACGCGTCCGCGGGCTACGCCGCCATGGCGGCCATGGGCCTGGCCTTCCACGTCACCGAGCACGGGCCCGAACGCCTGGGCCTGTGCCAGGCCGCGCCCTGCCGCAACGCCTACCTCGACACCTCCACCAACCGCTCCCGGCGCTACTGCTCCGACCGGTGCGCCACCCGGGCGAACGTGGCCGCCTACCGCGCCCGCAAGCGGCTGGAGGCCGAGCTGTCCGCCAACAGCGGCCGCAGCGCCGAGAGCGCCCAGGAGAGCCGCGCCCTCAGCGAGCGCTGACCCTCCTCGCGCGGCCGGAAGCGCAGGACCGCCGTCGCCAGCACCAGCTCGCCGGGCACCGGCCCGTAGACGGTGCTGTCGCCGGTCTCGTTGTACGGGTTGTCGCCGAGCACCCACCAGCTGCCGCCCGGCCGCCGCTCCACCGCCCGCTTGACGACCAGCAGGTCCTGCTGGAACGGATGGCGCAGCACCACCACGTCACCCGGACGGACGGCCGCCCCGTACCGCACCAGCAGCCGGTCCCCGTTCAGCAGCGTGGGCACCATCGACGCCCCCGTCACCTCCACCACCTCGAAGCGCTTGCGCGGGCGCCCGTTCTCCACCATCCGTGTCCTCCTCGTCACCCCGCATGCTGCCGCACGGCCCCGTACATTCGCTCACCGGTCCGGCCGCGCCCCTGGACTTTTGTCCTAAGCCCATGGGGGCGCCCGCGAAATCCGGTTCTTCAGCGAGTAATCTCCCCCTTGAGAAGACGATCACGAGGAGGACACACTCCATGCTTTCCCGCCTCTTCGCCCCCAAGGCGAAGGTCTCCGCCCACTGCGATCTTCCGTGCGGCGTGTACGACCCTGCCCAGGCCCGCATCGAGGCCGAGTCCGTCAAGGCCGTGCAGGAGAAGTACCAGGCCAACGACGACGCCGACTTCCGCGCGCGCGCCATCACCATCAAGGAGCAGCGCGCCGAGCTCGCCAAGCACCACGTCTCGGTGCTGTGGAGCGACTACTTCAAGCCGCCGCACTTTGAGAAGTACCCCCAGCTGCACACCCTGGTCAACGACACCCTGAAGGCCCTCTCGGCCGCCAAGGCGTCGAACGACCCGGCCACCGGCGCGAAGGCCCTCGAGCTCATCGCCGAGATCGACCGCATCTTCTGGGAGACCAAGGCCGCCTGATCCCGGGCGCCCCACGTACTTCCGCGCCGTAGTCGCAGCGCACCCGAGAACGGCCCGACCGCTTCATGCGGCCGGGCCGTTCTCGGCTTCCCGTCTTCTCTGCTCTTCTCTGCGCGACCTGCCCGCCGGTCGTCGGCGCTCACTCGTCGGCGTCGTCGTCCTCGTCGTCCAGGCGGGCGAGCCAGGTGGCCAGGCGTTCCACCGGAACCTCGAAGTCCGGGTTCAGGTCGACGAAGGTGCGCAGCTGCTCGGCGAGCCACTCGAAGGTGACCTCCTCCTCGCCGCGCCGCTTCTCCAGCTCCTCGATGCCGCGATCGGTGAAGTACAAGTCGGGCTCCGTGCCGTGATGGGGGTGTGCAGGGGGTGTTTCCCGCCAGGATAATCCGCGTCCCGGCGAGACCTCCCGTCCGCGGCGGCTCCGCGGCTAGCCTTGATGCGTCACGAGCGGGGGCCACGAGTGGGGGGCGCGGATGACGGACGGGCGCACGACCGGTTCGGCGCGCGCCTTCGAGCTCCTCGAGCCCCTCCTGCAGGCGGCGACCGTACGCGTTCACGCCCCGCCGGGCGGGTATGAGAACCCCGGCAGCCATCGGACCGGTCCCACGTGGGGGAGCGGTTTCTTCATCGCCCCCGGCTGGGTCCTGACGTGCGCGCACGTGGTCGGCGAAGGGGGTGCTGCGGTGCGTCTGACGGGGCGCGAGGTCGGCATCACCTTCTCGTCCGGAACGGGCGGGGCCACCGGGACGGTCACCGGGCGCGTGGAGTGCGTACTGCCCGAGCGGCTGGAGGAGCGGCGCCCCGGGCTCCGGGCCCTGTGGGACCTGCCCGACCTGGCGCTGCTCCGGGTCCTGGCCCCCGTGTCGCACGCCTGTGTGTGGATCACCGACCGTTCGAGACCCCGCTTCGACGAGGTCGCCTACTTCGGCTGCACCGAGGACCTCGGCACGCCCGAGATCACCGGCCGCACCACCCGGCTGCGCGGCACCGCCGGGAACGGCGCGGCGATACGGCTCGGCGGCGACGACGAGATCGATCCCGGCATGTCGGGCGGGCCCGTGGTGGACCTGGCCCGCGGGGAGGTCGTGGGCGTCCTCAAGGCCCGGCGGCACACCGGCGGTGGCGGGCTGGCCGTCTCCATCGTGCAGCTGCGCACCCTTCCGATGCCCGGCAGGGGCCAGGTCGGGCTCTACCGGCGGGTCATGCAGGCCCACGACCTCCACCACTACGACCGGCACCTCAGCGACCTCGACAACCGCCGGACCTGGACGGACGTGCACGGCGAACTCGTGGCGCAGGAGGGCGACCCCTACGGCGGCCGAGGGCGCCTCACCCCCGGCGAGCGCACCACCCTGTGCGGGCTGCTCGCCGAACTGCCCCCGCCAGGCTCCTCCGAGGTCGTACGGGCGCTCGTCGAGGCGGCCCGCGGCGAGGAGCCGGATCCGCAGCCGCCGGCCCCGCTGAGCTGGCGCGACGGCCTCGGGCTGCTGCACGACCCGCCGGGCGGGACGGGGGAGGCCGCGGCGATGCTCCGGTACGCGACGGACGTGAGCGTGGCCGACCACCGCGAGCCGCCCACACCGGGCGCGGACGAGGAGCTGTGGGACTGGGTACGGGCCACGGCCGAGCGGCTGTGGCGGCCGCTGCGGCGGGAGCTCGGCGAGCGCCACGAGCGCGGCCTGGCGGAGCGGGAGCGGCGCCGGCGGGCCTCGGCCCGCCGGGCGGTGAACGGCCCGGCCCGGCGGGCCGGCGGACTGCCGCCCGGGGCCTCGGTGTTGCTGGAGGTGTGGGCGCACGGCTGGGAGGACGTCTACGACTGGCGGGTCTCGGTGCTGGTCGGCCCCGCCCAGCCGGGGCGGGTGACGCCGGTGGACTCGGGCGTACGGGCCACCCTGGCGGCCCTGCCGGAGGCGTTACGGGCCCCGCTCGCGGAGGCCTTCCGGCGGTGCGACACCCATGAGGCGGCGGCCCTGCTCGAAGTGGCCCTGGCCCCGGAGCTGTTCGGGCTGGCGGTGGACGAATGGGCGGTGGTCGGCGGCATACCGCTGGGGGTGCAGCGGCCGGTGGTGCTGCGGCATTCCAGCGCGGTGAGGGAGCACCCGGCGGACGGCGAAGGGACCCGGGCGGCCGACCGGTGGGCCCGGGTGCAGGCGGGCCCGCTGCAGGACGAACGGGCCGACTGCGTACGGGGGCGCCCGCGCGCGCCCGCCACCGAATGGCTGTCGGGCCTGCCGGACAACACCGTGCCGGTGCACTGCCGGGCGGCGGACCAGGAACCCACGCTGGGGTCGCTGCACGCGGTACGGGACACCGGGTACGGGGTGGCCGTGACCCGGCGGCCCCCGCAGGATCCGGGGGCGTCGTGCGCGCCGTTCCACCGCGGGGTGCGGGAGGAACTGGCCGACGCGGGGCGGGCGGAGGTGCTGCCGCTGCGGCTGCAGGCGCTGCGGGGACGGGCGTACGGGGCGGACCCCGACGCGTACTGGGCGGCCGGGACGGGGCTGGTGTGGGAGGACCCGGCACGTCCGCTGCCGGACGACGAGCCGTTGCAGGGAGACCTGTGACGGCGCAGCACCCGGCGGACGAGAGGGAGGGAGCTCCATGAACGACGAGTGGCTCATATACCGCGGGGGCGGTGAGCCCCATGACGGGATCGACGCCCTGCCCGGCCCGCCGCCCTGGCGGGACTTCGACGGCGGGCCCGTGGCGGAGGCGGGCGGTCCGGCGGCGGTCGCCGACGGCGATGTGGCACGGCGGCTCGGGGCGCACCGGCAGGCCGCGGAGCTGCACCGGCCGGAGCCCGAGGAGCTGGAGGCCATCAACGCGGCCCTGTACCTGCGGCGGCCACTGCTCGTGACCGGCTTCCCCGGAACGGGGAAGTCCACCCTCGCGCACGCCGTCGCCCACGAGTTGAAGCTGGGGCGGGTGCTGCGCTGGCCGGTGGTGTCGCGGACCGTTCTGCAGGACGGGCTGTACCGGTACGACGCCCTCGCCCGGCTGCAGGACGTGCAGATCGCCGCGAGCGGAGGGGGTCCGGGCCGGGCCGCCGGCGCCGGGACGGCCACCGGGCCGGGGCCGGACACCGGTCTCGGCCCGGGGCCGGACACCGGTCTCGGGCCGGACAGCGGCGCTGCGGCGGCCTCCCGTACCGGCGCGGCCTCCTGTACCGGCGGGGCACCCGGGATCGGCGGGGCACCAGGGATCGGGAAGTACATCCGGCTGGGGCCGCTCGGCACCGCCCTCCTGCCCACCGCGAGGCCTCGCGTGCTCCTCATCGACGAGCTCGACAAGAGCGACATCGACCTGCCCAACGACCTGCTGAACGTGCTGGAGGAAGGGGAGTTCGCGCTCCCCGAGCTGGAGCGGGTCGCCGACACCGAGCCCGAGGTGCAGGTGCTCACCGACGACGGCACGAAGGTGACCGTCCGGGGCGGCCGCGTCCGCTGCCGGGCGTTCCCCTTCATCATTCTGACCAGCAACGGAGAACGCGACTTCCCGGCCGCACTGCTGCGGCGCTGCATCCAGCTCAAGCTCGGGCAGCCGGATGAGAAGCGGCTCGCCACCATGGTCCGCGCCCACCTCGGCGACGAGGCCGCCCGGCTCGGGGCGGACCTGATCCGGGAGTTCCTCAGCCGCTCCCAGTCCGAGCTGGTCGCTGCCGACCAGCTGCTCAACGCCGTGTACCTGACCCACTACGCCGCCCCGCCCACCCGAGAGGACCTCGCCGACCTGCTCATTCAGCGCCTCGACCGGCCGAGGTGACGGCACATGGCATCCGCCGGAGCATCCGGCGTCCGTGAACTGGCCGCGCTGCTGCGCGCCGCCGGACTCGACCCGTCCGCCGAGGAACTCGCCGACGCCCTGTGGCTGGCCGGGCACATCCACGGGCCGGTTCGGGCAGCTCCGTGGGGGCGGGGCCCGGACCCGGAAACAGAGGCTGAAGATCCGGTCGGCGAGCCCCCGGAACCCGTACGGGCAGAAGCGGAGGCGGAAGATTCCGTCAGGCTCTTCGCGCCCCGGGTCCGCCGCGTCGACGGGGCGGAGCAGGAACAGCCGGAGGGGTCGCCCGAGGAGTACGGAGTGCCCGTACGGGTACCCGGAGCCGCCGCGCTGCCCCGCATCCTGGACATCCAGCGGGCCCTGCGGGCCCTCCAGCGACACCGCCCGCCCGCCCCGCCCACCCGGCTGGTGATCGACGAGCCGGCCACCGCCGAGGCCAGCGCCCGCGCCCTCGGCCTGGCCATCCCGGTGCTCCGTCCGGAGAGCCGGCGCGAGGCGACCGTACGGCTGGTGATGGACGCGTCCCCGTCGATGGCCGTGTGGCAGGACATGTTCGAGGAACTGCGCTCCGTGTGCGAGCGGTTGGGGGCCTTCCGGGACGTCCAGGTGCACTACCTGCACCGCCTTGCCGACGGTACGCCCGCGCTGGGGCGCAGCCACGCACCCGGCTCCGCCCTGCGCTCCGGGGATCAGCTGCGCGATCCGACCGGCCGGGCCCTGACCATGGTGGTCTCCGACTGCGCCGGGCCGCTGTGGCGCGAGGGGGCGGCGCAGCGGCTGCTGTACCGGTGGGCCGAGTGCACCCCGTGCATGGTCGTCCAGCCGCTGCCGCAGCGGCTGTGGGGCCGGAGCTGGCTGCCGACAGAGCGGGGGACGCTCGCCCGGCTGGAGGGCGGCGGGCAGATGCTGGCATTCCGGGCGGACCGGCCGCCGGCGCCTGGGCGGCCCGCCGGAGGACTGACGGTGCCGGTGCTGCCGCCGAGCGCGACCGCCCTCGGGGCGTGGGCCCGGCTCGTCGCCGGGCTGGGCAGCGGGCCCGTACCGGCCGAGGTGGGCCGGGTGCTGGCCGACCACCCGGCCGCGCCCCTGCCGCCGCCGCGTGCCGTACGGCCGCCGAGGGAGCTGGTGGCGCGGTTCCGCTCCTCGGCCGCGCCCCGGGCCGTACAGCTGGCGGTGTACCTGTCGGCGGCGCCCCTGACGCTGCCCGTGATGCGGCTGGTGCAGCGCACGATGCTGCCGGACTCGGAGCCGTCGGACCTGGCGGAGGTGCTGCTGAGCGGGCTGCTGCGGCGCAGCGGACCGGGGCCGGGGCACTGGTACGAGTTCGTCCCCGGGGTACAGGACGTGCTGCTGGGGCCGCTGGGGAGGGACGAGGCCGCGCTGGTTCTCAAGCACTGCTCGGAGTACATGCTGGCGCACTTCGGGCGAGACGTACGCAACTTCCCCGCGCTCGCGGTCGCGCAGCTGACGGGAGCGCCGCAGGCGGAGGCCGGCCCGGGGCAGGGGCAGGGGGAGGGGCAGAGGCCTGGCCGGGGGCCGGATCCACGTCCAAGTCCGGGGCCGGGGCAAGGTCCGCTGGACGCCGAGCGGGTGCCCGAGGGGCGCCTCCCGCAGGCCTTTGCACAGGTTTCGGCCAAGGTCGTACGGCGCTACCTCCCCGGAATGCCGCAAGACGGCCTGGTGGTGCGGCAGCCCGTCGCGCGCCCGGCAACCGGAAGGGCCGGGGCGGTGCGCGCCGCCCGGCACCGGCTCGCGGACGCGGATGCGGACGGGGACGGGGGAGCGCGGGCGCTGTACGAGGCCGTGGCGGTGCTGCGGCGGGCGGTGGCCGCCCCGGCAGGGCCCGGCGACCCCCCGGAGGAGGCGGAGACCGAGCTGGCGGGGGCCTTGCTGAGGCTGTGGGCGGGCCGGCGTGACCCCGGGCTCCTGACCGAGGCGGAGCGGGCCGTGACCGGCCTGCGGACGGCGGTGGCGCGGGCGGTGCTCGGCAGGGTGCTGTACGAGCGGGCGCTGGCCGCCGGACCGGACGCGGATCTGCTGGCCGCGGCGGACCGGGAGTTCGCGGCGGCGGGGGCCGCGGCGGACCCGGAACTGCGGCGGGACTGCGCGGTGCGCAGGGCACAGACCCTGATCCGGCTGAGCGGGCTGCGCGACGACGCGGGCGCGCTCCGCGAGGCCCGCGCGGCCCTCGAACCCCTGGCGGGTCCCGCCCCCGGCGGGGACGCCGCCCGGGAACCGCAGGGGCGTCCCGCGCCGTACCCCGAGCTGCACCTGGCCCTGGGCCGCGTCCTGCTGGCCCTGCTGCCCCGCACCCCGGACCCGGCCGAACGCACCGCTTTGGCCGAACTGGCCGCGTCCCGCCTCTCGGCGGCGTCGGCCGCCCCGCCCGCCGGCTCCCGCCGGGCGCAGGTGCGGGTGGAGCTTGCCGATGCGCTGCGGTACCTGCCCGGGCGGCTGGAGGAGGCCGCCGGGCAGCTGGCCGCGGCACTGGACGAGGCCGGCGGGGATCCGGAGCTGCGGGTGGCCGCCCTGGTGTGCCTGGCGCGGGTGCACCGGGAGAGGTATGCGCGGGATGCCGACCCGGTGGCTCTGGAGGACGCGGCCGAGGCGTACGGGCGGGCCCGGGGGCTGATCCCCCGGGACGGGGAGGCCTTCGGGGAGCTGCTGCCCGAGTGGGGCGACGTACTCCTGGAACGGGCGCGGACCGCCGACGGGCGGCGGTTCACCGGGGCCGCCGTACGGGTCCTGCGCGAGAGCCGGGTGGCCGTCCCGCAGTCCGACCCCGGCGCGGCGCACCGGCTGATGCGGCTGGCCGCCGGGCTCCGGCTGCGGCACGCCTACGAGGACGATCCGGTGGACCTGCGGGAGGCCGAGTACCTGCTCGAACTGGCGGTCCGGCACAGCCGCAGCCCGCTGGAGCAGGCGCGCGCCTGGCGGGACCACGGCGACGTGCAGCGGGAGATCCACGGTCACACCAGGGCGGCGGACCGCCTCGACCGGGCGGCGGACTCCTACCGGCGGGCCTGGCGGGCCGCCCTGAAGGCGGACCGGCAGACCGGCGAGGGCGGCGGGGACGGCGGGGACCGAGGGGACCGCGTTGACCGAGGGGAACGCGGTGACGGGGGTGGACGGGATGACCGGGAGCACCGGGAGGACCGTGAGGCGACCGCCGTTCAGCTCGCCGCCCGCGTACAGGAATTGCGCGGGGAGGTGCTGGAGCGGCTCGCGCGGCCCCGGGCGGCCCTGGACGCGTACCGCTCCGCGCTGGAGCTGTGGACGCGGAGCGGCGACGGCGACGGCGCCGGGGACCCGGCGGGAGCGGAGGGCGTGGAGGACGTCGAAGGCGTGGAGGGAGTGGAGGGCGCGCAGCGGCATTGCGAGGCGCTCCGGGCGAAGGTGCGAGCCCTGGAGGCCGGGCTCTGATGGTGGTTCGGCCAGGGGAGCCGGAGACGGAACCGCAAGGGGAGTCCGCCGTTTCCGCGCCGGGGCCGCAGGGGAAAGGGCAGTGGACCATGCATCCGGTGTGCGACGCGACAGGGGGACGGCGGGACATGGTGACGAAGCGTCAGGACATGGCGGCGGCGGCCCCGGGATGCCCCGGGCGGCTGCCGGATCTCTCCGGACTGGATCTGGCCGCACTGCGCGGGATCGACCATCCCGTGCTGGCCGAGGTGATCGAGGGCATGATCGAGCGGGTGACCCACCCGGCCGAGATCCTCAACGCCTTCGATTCCAGCGTGGCCTGATCACCCGCACCGCGGTCCCTGTGCCCGCTCCCCGTACCGCGGTCCCTGCGCCCGGGCGTTCGAGCCTCCGCGCCGCGGTCCCCGCGCCCGTCCCGGACCTGGACCCTGTGCCCCCTGTGATGGGCCGCGGTGCCTGATCCGCCCCCATCGAAACGGAGTTGACCACTTTCCGCCGTTAGTCGGGACCGTCCGAAGGGCAGGGATGGACCGTCCGCCGGGGTAGCTCCCCGGGGCCACCCCGGACGGAGCCCGGGGGAGGCGGCAGGGGGAGGGGTGCGGCGATGGGGCGAGCGATCACGAGCGACTCCGTGCCGCCCGCGCCCGTGCGCGCCGGTCCCCGCTCCGTCCCGCATCCCGACGCCGCCGTGCAGCGGCTGCACCACGCCCGGCACGCGCCCTGGCCCTACACTCGGCTCGACGTGGCCGCAGCGCGGGCCGCCGGGCACCGGCCCCATCCGATACGGCAGTTCGTGCTCAAGACGCGCAGCCGCTGCAACCTCGCCTGCACCTACTGCTACGTCTACGAGATGGCCGACCAGAGCTGGCGCGGCCAGCCCGCCGCCATGACCCCCGCCACCACCGCCCGCGCCGCGGAGCGGATCGCCGAGCACGCCGCCGCCCACGACCTGCCCCGGGTCGACCTGGTCCTGCACGGAGGCGAACCGCTGCTCACCGCCCCCGCCGCCCTGGCCGCGCCCGTCGACGCCGTACGGGCCGCCGTCGCCCGGGACGCCCCGCGCACCCGGGTCACCGCCACCGTCCAGACCAACGGCACCCTGCTCACCCGCGGCCGCCTCGCCGTCCTGGCCGCCGCCGGGATACGCGTCGGTGTCAGCCTCGACGGAGGACTGCCCGCGCACAACGCCCGGCGCGTCGACCGCGCCGGGCGGCCCGGCTTCGCCGCCGCCGCCCGCGGCTTGCGGCTGCTGGCCCGGCATCCGGACAGCTACGCCGGGGTCCTCTGCGTCGTGGACCTCGACCAGGACCCGGTGGAGACGTACGAGTCCCTGCTCGCCTTCGCCCCGCCCGGCATCGGGCTGCTGCTGCCGCTCGCCAACTGGAGCGCCCCGCCGCCGGGTCACCGACCGGGCGCGGCCCCGTACGCCGACTGGCTCGTCGCCGTCTTCGAGCGATGGTGGCACGACGCGTCACGGCGCACCCGGATCCGGCTCTTCGAGGAGATCATCGCCCTGTTGCTCGGCCTGCCCGCCGCCACCGAGACCCTCGGGCTCGAACCCGCCGCCACCGCCGTGATCGAGACCGACGGCTCCATCGAACAGGCCGATTCGCTGAAATCCGCGTACGAGGGCGCCGCCGCCACCGGATTGACCCTCGCCACCCACAGCTTCGACCAGCTCCTCGACCACCCCGGGCTCGCCGCCCGCCAGCTCGGGCGCGACGCCCTCGCCGCCGGATGCCGTGCCTGCGAGCTGGTCGAGGTGTGCGGGGGCGGGCACTACCCGCACCGCTACCGCGCCGGCGAGGGCTTCCGGCAGCCGTCCGTGTACTGCGCCGACCTCCAGGTCCTGATCCGGCACGTGGCCGCCGCCGTCCAGCGGGCCGCGCAGACCACCGCCCCCGTCCACGGGGCCGCGCAGACCACCGCCGCCCGCCCCACGGCGGTCGCCCCATGACCGACACCCTCGCCGCCTTCACCGTCTCCTCCCACACCCTGCGCGCCCTCGCCTCCACCGAGCCCTCCGCGGACGGCACCCGCCTCGTCCGCGCCGTACGCCGCTCCAAACGCCTGGTCCTGCTGCGCGCGGTCCTCGACGCCGCCCCCGGCGGCCGGTCCGGGGAGGCCGCCGGCCACTGGGCCCTGCTGGAGGAGGCCGAGCGGCACGACGCGGGCGCCGTGCACGACGTACTGCACTACCCGGCCACCGGGGTGTGGGCCGAGGAGACCCTGCGCCGACTGCACGCCCCGTACGGGCCCCCACCCGACCTCGGCCACCTCGGGGCCCTCGCCGTCGCCGCCGCCCTGCGCGCCGGGATCGCCTTCACCCACACCCTGCGGCCCCTGCACGGCCGCCTCGTCCTGCCCACCCTCGGACTGCTGCGCCCGGACCGCACCGGCCCGCTCGCCCTCACCGAACGCTCCTGGGACCCGGACGACCCCGCCATCCTGCCGCTGCACGCTTTGCCCGGGGGCCGGACCGCCCTCGACGACCTCGACCCCTACCGGGCGCCCGGGCCCGCCCAGCAGCCCCCCGTCCGTCCTGCCCGCCGGCTCACCCCCAAGGGGCACAAGCGGTGGGACACCCAGTGGTCCGGCGCGCTCACCCTGCTCCGGCGCTACGACACCGTCCGCGCGGAGGAGACCCTCCAGCTGCTGCGCTCCGTCGTCCCGCTGGGCGGCGGCTCCCGCTCCAGCGGCGCCACCCTCCCCGCGGCCGCGGGCTCCGTCCTGGCCCGCGCCCAGGCCCCGCCCGCGCTGGCCGCCACCCTCGTCCACGAGGTCCAGCACGGCAAACTCACCGCCCTCGCCGACGTCCTGACCCTGCACACCGCCGACCACGCGCCCCGCCACTGGGCGCCCTGGCGCAGCGACCCGCGGCCGCTGGAGGGACTCCTGCACGGCGCCTACGCCCACCTGGCGCTGGCCGGCTACTGGCAGCGCGCCGCCCTCTACGGGGCCCGGGGCGCCTGGGCCCAGCACGCCCGGATCCGCGCCCAGGTGGCCGCCGTCCTGCCCACCCTGCGGGCGAACGAGCGACTCACCTCCGCAGGGCGGGAGTTCACCGACGCGATGGCCGCCGCCGAGCGGGCCATGGACGCACTGCCGCCGCCCGGAGACCAGCACACCGCGGCCCGCCGGGCCGTCGACCGCGAGCGCCGCGCCTGGTGCGAGGCGCACCCCGAACTCGCCCCGTTCGCACAAGGGTGACGGACCGTCCGCTGCGGTACCGTTTCAACCCCGTCCACCGCCCGGAGCCCAGGGAGACGGTCGCATGACCACCGGTAGCCGGCAGGACCGCGAATCGGCGGCGCAGCAGCCGCACCGGCCGCAGCGCTTCGTGATCAGCTTCGCCGGCTTCAACCGCCCCTGGGCCGTGTGGATCGCCCACCGCCTGGAGGAGCACGGCCACCGGGTCTCCCTGCAGCGCTGGGACCCGCAGAGCAGCCCCGGCATCGCCCGGGCCCTCGACGACCTGGCCCGTTCCGGCAGCCGGGTCCTCCTCGTCCTCAGCGAGCGCTACTTCTCCGCCGGCACGCACGCCGACGAGGAGTGGAACACCGCGCTGCGCGCCGTCACCGACCGCCACCCCGGCCGGTTCGCCGCGGTGTGCCTCACCGACGCCCCGCTGCCCAGCGCCGTCGCCGTGCTGGAGAAGACCGACCTGTGGGGCCTGGACTCCTACGAGGCCGAGTACCGGGTGCTGCGCAGCCTGGAGCTGCCCACCGACCGGATCGGCACCGAGACGGGCCGCCGCGGCCCCCGCTTCCCCAACGACCCGCCCGAGATCTGGGGCCGCGTCCCGCGCCGCAACCCGCGCTTCACCGGCCGCAACGACGTCATCGCCACCCTGCGCGAGGCGCTGACCGAGGCCCCGCCCGGCGCCTCCACGGTCACCCTGCTCGGGCTCTCCGGCGTCGGCAAGACCCAGGTCGCCACCGAGTACGCCTACCGCTTCGCCTCCGAGTACGACGTGGTGTGGTGGGTCCCCGCCGAGGACCGGCCCACCCTGCGCGAACGCCTCGCCGACCTGGCCCCCGCCCTCGGACTGCCACGCGGCGCCGGCAGCTACGGCGAGCAGATCAGGGCCGTCCTCGAAGCGCTGCGGCGCGGATCCCCGTACAGCCGCTGGCTGATGGTCTTCGACGGATGCGACAACCCCGACGACCTGATCGACCTGCTGCCCTCCGGCGCCGGCGACGTCATCATCACCTCGCGCAACCGCGAGTGGGCCGCCCGGCACACCAACCTGGTCGAAGTCCCCCTCTACGCCCGCCCCGAGTCGATCACCTTCATCCGCCGCCGGGCCCTGCGCCTCACCGCCGACGAGGCCGACCAGCTCGCCGAGGCCCTGGAGGACTACCCGCTCGCCCTGGACCAGACCGCAGGCTGGCTCGCCGACTCCCCACTGCCCGTGGGCGACTACCTCGCCCTGCTCCAGCGCCGGATGGACTCACGCGAGGCCATGACCGTCTCCGAGGACTACCCGCTGCCCTTCCCCACGGCGCTCGCCCTCCTGCTCAACAACGTCCGGGAGAACTACCCCGACGCCCTCGCCCTGCTGCGGCTGTTCGTCTTCTTCGCCCCCGGGCCGGTGCCGCTGCGGCTGCTGCGCGAATTCCCCGCCGACGACGTGCCCGAACGGCTCGCCGGGCTGATCAACGACCAGGTCCGGTGGAATGCGGCCCTCAACAAACTCGTGCAGTTCTCCGTGGTGCGGCTGGAGTACTCGGACCTGGCCGTCGAGGAGGGCGGCGGCGGACTGGAGACCGTACAGCTGCACCGCATGGTCCACGGCATCGTCCGCGAGAACCTCTCCGAGGAGGAGGCCGAACCGCTGGCCCGGGCCGTCCGCCAGGTCCTCGCCGCCGCCGACCCCGGCCGTCCCTCCGACTCCCGGCTGTGGCCCCGGTACGCCGAACTGATCCCGCACCTGGACACCTCCGGCGTGCTCACCAGCAGCAACCCGCGCATCCAGAACTTCCTGCTCCACTGCCTGCGCTACCTGATCCTCGCCGGGGAGTACCGCACCTGCCTGCGGCTCTGCGAGGAGACCGACCTGATCTGGCGGTCCCTGCTCGGCGAGGACCACCCCAAGGTCCGCGAGCTCAGCTACCAGTACGGCAACTCGCTGCGCAACCTGGGCCTGTTCCGCCGTGCCGAGGCCCTCACCAGGGCCGTGGCCGACCGCCTCACCGGGGAACGCGGAGACCAGGACCTGGAGAGCTTGCGCGCCACCAGCGCCTACGGCGGCGTCCTGCTGTGCATCGCCCGGTTCGAACCGGCCCGGGAGATCTTCGAGCACTGCCTGGCCACCTACCGCGAACTGCTCGGCGAGGACGACTCCATCACCCTGGACGCCCAGAACAACCTCGCCGCCACCTACCGGCTGCTGGGCCGCTACCAGGACGCCTACGACCTCGACCTGGACACACTGCGCCGCCGCGAGCGGGTCCTGATGCCCCTGCACATCTCCACCCTCGCCTCCGGCATCGCCTGCGCCATGGGGCTGCGGCTCATGGGCCGCTACCGGGAGGCCCAGACCCGGCAGGAACAGGGCGTCAAGCTCAACACCCAGGTGCTGGGGCTCGGCCACCCGCAGACCCTGCGCGCCGAGCACAACCTCGGCCTGTGCCTGCGCCGTTCCGGGGACATCCCGGGCGCGGGCCTGCGGCTGAAGACCGTGTGGGAACGGGCGACACGGGTCTTCGGCGTCGACTACCCGTGGACCCTGATGGTCGCCTCCGACTACGCCACCTACCTCCGGGAGTACGGGGACGTCGGCGAGGCCCGCCGGATCTCCGAGGACGTGGTCCGCGGCTACCAGTCGCAGCTCGGCCTCGCCCACCCGTACAGCATCGGCACGGTCGGCAACCTCGGCCTGGTGCTGCGCGCGCAGGGCGAACGCACGGAGGCCCTCTCCCTCGCCGAGCAGGCGCTGGTCGGCATGCGGGGCGCGCTCGGGGACCGGCACCCCTGGACGCTGGGCTGCGCCCTGAACGCCACGGGGCACCGCAACATCACCGGGCGGCTGGAGGACGCGCTCGACCTGAGCCGGGAGACGCTGCGCACCGCCGAGCAGGTGCTGGGCCCGGACCACCCGATGACGCTGAGCGCCCAGATCGCGCTGGCGGCCGATCTCCGGTCGGTACGCGCGTACACGGAGGCCGGCAAGCACGAGGACGCGGGCATCAAGGGCCTGACCCGCACCCTGGGCGCACAGCACGTCCACACGATCTCGGCCAAGCAGCAGACGCGACCGTACTGGGACTTCGAGCCGCAGCCGTAGGGGCGGGGTGCGGGGTTGGGTGGTGTGGTGTGGGGGCTTTCGCGGCGTGGGTACGGAGCCCACGCGTGCCGGGTTTCGCCCCCTGGCCACACCGCTCCGGGGCGGTGGTTGCCCACCCGCCCCGTCGGTGGAGGGGCGGGGGCTGATGGCCTGCCGGGCGGCGTCGGGGCTGGCCGGATCTCCGTCCGGGCGGTCGGGCATGAGCAGCGGGGGCTTCGCGGGGCGGGATCTCGCTGGGCGGAATCAGGGATGTTCTGGGGGTTTCCCGTCAGTCCGATCGTCCTCCGTGTCGGGCCGGTCCCTCAAGGGCGCTCCTTCGTCGCGTCGCTGCGCGATGGCCTGCGGCCACCCTTGACCGACCGTCCCGCCACGGACATACGAGACTGGCGGGAAACCCCCAAAGGAACGGGCCGGCCTTTCGTTTTCGGACGGGGACGTCGGAGAAGCCCGGCCATGCTTTCGTGGGGCGGGCAAAGCTCGAGCAGCCTGCGGTCACAGGAGCCGGCGTCCGGTCAGGCGGCCTGGACGCGTCAGATCGCTACTCGCTTCGCACGTCTCGGCGTCCGGCGCCCGTCGGGGGCTGGGAACAGCCGCAGAGATCGCTACGCGCTCCTCGATGACGGCGGCGAACGGCCGTCCACGGACGCGCTCGGTCATTCGGCCGGCTCGACGTTGCCGACTGCGGTGGTGAACTCACGGCCTGAGGCGGCCCGGATGTAGGCCAGCTCCATCCAGTGCCGGTGGACGGAGTCCGACACGTCCTCGTTGATCACAGCCATCAGCACTCCTTCGGTGCCGGACGCGACATCGCGTACGCGGCGCCGCAGCAGGCGATGAGGGACGTACTCGTAACGTTCAGTCATCGCACCGCTCCATTGTTCAGAGGGTTTCGGCGCATGTTCGAAGCGGTCGTCAGGGGCGCTGAACGTACGGTTTGAGAGGGGACAGACGGATGATCGAAGCGGAGCTGAAGGCGTGTGTGCACGCGCCGGAAGAGACGCTGCGTCGGCTGGATGAGCGGGGCGTGGGCCGGGCCGAGGTGTACCAGGACACCTCTCCGCGAGGTCCTGATCGAGCTCGGCATCGGCGCGGAGAACCTGACGCGTGAGCAGTACACCGCCGCGGTGAAGGCTCGTCGCTGCGGCCGGGCCACAGGCCTTTGACTTCCGAAGTCAGAACGGTGCCTTCAGCCGAGTCATCGGATCCTGATCGCCCCGCCCTGGATCTGCCGCGACTAACAGCACCAGAGAGAGTTCGGCTCCAGAGCCGGAAGGCCCGGCTCCCCCGAGGAGGGGGGCCGGGCCTTCCGTGGTGCTGAGTTCAGCGAAGCCGTCAGGCTTCGAAGACCTCGTTCAGGAGGAGCTGCTGCTCCGCCTGGTGGCGCTTCGCGGAGCCCACCGCCGGCGACGAACCGTGCGGGCGCGAGATGCGCCGCAGGCGCTCGCCCGCCGGGACGTCCGCGCCGACCGCCAGGTCGAGGTGGTCGATCAGGTTCAGCGCGATGAACGGCCACGCGCCCTGGTTCGCCGGCTCCTCCTGCGCCCAGATGTACTTCGCGGCGTTCGGGAACTTGGCGATCTCGGCCTGGAGTTCCGCACCCGGCAGCGGGTACAGCCGCTCGATGCGGATGATCGCCGTGTCCGTGATGCCGCGCTTCTCGCGCTCGGCCTCCAGGTCGTAGTAGACCTTGCCGGCGCAGAAGACGACCTTGCGGACCGCGTTCGCGTCCACCGTGCTGTCACCGATGACCGGACGGAACGAACCGGTCGTGAACTCCTCCGCCTTCGACGCCGCCGCCTTCAGACGCAGCATCGACTTCGGGGTGAAGACGATGAGCGGCTTGTGGTGCGGGTTGTGGACCTGCCAGCGCAGCAGGTGGAAGTAGTTCGACGGCAGGGTCGGCATCGCGACCGTCATGTTGTCCTGCGCGCACATCTGGAGGAAGCGCTCGGGACGCGCGGACGAGTGGTCCGGGCCCTGGCCCTCGTAGCCGTGCGGGAGGAGCAGCGTGACGCCGGAGGTCTGGCCCCACTTCTGCTCGGCCGAGGAGATGAACTCGTCGACGACGGTCTGCGCGCCGTTGACGAAGTCACCGAACTGGGCCTCCCAGAGGACCAGCGCGTCCGGACGGGCCAGCGAGTAGCCGTACTCGAAGCCCATGGCCGCGTACTCGGAGAGCAGCGAGTCGTAGACGTTGTAGCGGGCCTGGTCGTCCGAGAGGTAGAGGAGAGGGGTGTAGTCCTCGCCCGTCTCCCGGTCGATGAGGACCGCGTGGCGCTGGCCGAAGGTGCCGCGGCGGGAGTCCTGGCCGGACAGCCGGACCGGGGTGCCCTCCATCAGGAGCGAACCGAAGGCGAGGGTCTCGCCCATGCCCCAGTCGATGGTGCCCTCGTCGATCATCGCCGCGCGGCGCTGCAGCTGCGGCAGCAGACGCGGGTGGACGGTGACGCCCTCGGGGATGGTGACCTGGGACTCGGCGATCCGCTTGACGACGTCCTGCGAGATCGCGGTGTTCACGGCGACCGGGAACTCCTGCGCGGTCTGCGCGGGCGTCACCGGGGCGCCGGCGGCCGGAGCCGTCGCGGCCTCGCGGACCTCCGCGAAGACCTTCTCCAGCTGGCCCTGGAAGTCCTGGAGCGCCTGCTCGGCCTCTTCCAGCGTGATGTCGCCGCGACCGATGAGGGACTCGGTGTAGAGCTTGCGCACCGAGCGCTTCTTGTCGATCAGGTCGTACATCAGCGGCTGCGTGAAGGCCGGGTTGTCGGACTCGTTGTGGCCGCGGCGGCGGTAGCAGATGAGGTCGATGACCACGTCCTTGTTGAACGCCTGACGGAACTCGAAGGCGAGCCGCGCGATGCGGACCACGGCCTCCGGGTCGTCGCCGTTCACGTGGAAGATCGGCGCCTCGATCATGCGGGCCACGTCGGTCGCGTACATGGACGAACGCGAGGACTCCGGGGCGGCGGTGAAGCCGACCTGGTTGTTGATGACCACGTGCACGGTGCCGCCGGTGCGGTAACCGCGCAGCTGCGACATGTTCAGCGTCTCGGCGACCACGCCCTGGCCCGCGAAGGCCGCGTCGCCGTGGAGGGCCAGCGGCAGGACGGTGAAGTCCGTGCCGCCCTTGTTGATGACGTCCTGCTTGGCGCGGGCGACACCCTCCAGGACCGGGTCGACCGCCTCCAGGTGCGAGGGGTTCGCGACGAGCGAGACCTTGATCTGCTCGCCGTCCAGGCCCGTGAAGGTGCCCTCGGCGCCCAGGTGGTACTTGACGTCGCCGGAGCCGTGCATGGACTTCGGGTCGAGGTTGCCCTCGAACTCGCGGAAGATCTGCGCGTACGACTTGCCGACGATGTTCGCGAGGACGTTGAGGCGGCCGCGGTGGGCCATGCCGATGACGACCTCTTCGAGGCGGGCCTCGGCAGCCGAGTCGATGACGGCGTCGAGCAGCGGGATGACGGACTCGCCGCCCTCCAGCGAGAAGCGCTTCTGGCCGACGTACTTCGTCTGCAGGAAGGTCTCGAAGGCCTCCGCCGCGTTCAGCCGGCGCAGGATGCGCAGCTGCTCCTCGCGCTCCGGCTTGGTGTGCGGGCGCTCGATGCGGTCCTGGATCCAGCGGCGCTGCTTCGGGTCCTGGATGTGCATGAACTCGACGCCGGTGGTGCGGCAGTACGAGTCGCGCAGGACGCCGAGGATGTCGCGCAGCTTCATCATCGACTTGCCGGAGAAGCCGCCGACCGCGAACTCGCGCTCAAGGTCCCACAGGGTGAGGCCGTGCTCGGTGATGTCGAGGTCGGGGTGCTTGCGCTGCTTGTACTCCAGCGGGTCGGTGTCGGCCATCACGTGGCCGCGGACCCGGTAGGAGTGGATCAGCTCGAAGACGCGGGCGGCCTTCGTGACGTCGTCGTCGTGCGAGGCGTCGATGTCGCGGTTCCAGCGGACCGGCTCGTACGGGATGCGCAGCGACTCGAAGACGGCGTCGTAGAAGCCGTCCTCGCCGAGCAGCAGGTTCGCGACGATGCGCAGGAACTCGCCGGAGGCCGCACCCTGGATGACCCGGTGGTCGTAGGTCGAGGTCAGGGTCATGACCTTGGAGATGCCCAGCTTGTTCAGGGTGTCCTGCGAGGTGCCCTGGAACTCGGCGGGGTAGTCCATGGAGCCGACGCCCATGATGACCGACTGTCCGGGCATGAGGCGGGGCACGGAGTGCACGGTGCCCAGGCCGCCGGGGTTGGTCAGCGAGACGGTGACGCCGGTGAAGTCGTCCATCGTCAGCTTGCCGACGCGGGCGCGGCGGACGATGTCCTCGTAGGCCTGCCAGAACTCGAAGAAGTTGAGGGTCTCGGCCTTCTTGATGCCGGCGACGACGAGCTGGCGGTCGCCGTTGGGCTTCACCAGGTCGATCGCGAGACCGAAGTTGATGTGCTCCGGCTTGACCAGGGTCGGCTTGCCGTCCTTCTCCGCGAAGGAGTAGTTCATGCCCGGCATGGCCTTGATCGCCTGCACCATCGCGTAGCCGATCAGGTGCGTGAAGGAGATCTTCCCGCCCCGGGCGCGCTTGAGGTGGTTGTTGATGACGATGCGGTTGTCGAACAGCAGCTTCACCGGGACGGCGCGCACGGACGTGGCCGTCGGCACTTCCAGGGAGGCGTTCATGTTCTTGGCCACGGCAGCCGAAGGGCCGCGGAGCGTCACCAGCTCGGGGCCCGCGGGGGCCTCGGTGGCGGGCGCGGCCTTCTGCGGGGCTACGGCGGAGGGGGCGGGCGCGGCCGGTGCGGCGGCCGGGGCCTGGGAGGTGACAGTCACAGCAGGGGCACCAGAGGGGGTGGCAGGAGCAGGGGCAGGAGCTGACACAGGCGTGGGCGCGGCTGTCGGGGCAGGGGCTGCGGCGCGCGCCGCCCCCGTGGCGGCGGCGTCGGTGACCTGCGGCGCCCCGGCGACGGTGGTGGCGGCCTGTGCGGAGGCGCCGTCCGTCGTCGGGGGCTTCTCGGGACCGTCCGACTTCACCGGAGCAACTGCGCCCCCCGGCTTGTAGTCGGCGAAGAAGTCCCACCAGGCCCGGTCGACCGAGTTCGGGTCCTGGAGGTACTGCTGGTAGATCTCGTCGACGAGCCACTCATTGGCACCGAAGCCTGAGGCGGGGTTCTTCCCGCCCTCTCCTGCTTCGGTCGTGGTGCTCGAGTTACTGGGGGACTGTGGCGACACGGCGGCAACCGCCCTCTTCCGCTTCACAAGGTATGGACAGCGGGAATAAAGGCTACGCCTCCTGAGCCGCGACATGCAGACCGGGCGGTACATCCGTCGTGCAGGTCACATCGAACGGCGGGTTTCGTCACCTGGAATGGCGGGAAACACCTGTGGTTCGGGTAGGGGGCACCGTGGTTGCGGCCCCCTTGGCTTCGCACCCCTGACGGACCCCGGGCACGTGTGGCCGAGATCATGTCCTTCCCACTCGAACCCTACGTCAACCCGGCGCCTGCGAGCTGCCCGGAAGCGTGACGAGGATGCGGCAGCCGCGTGACGATTCAGCCACTCCGATCCGCCCGCCGTGCAGTTCCACGGCCCACCGGGCGATCGCCAGACCCAGTCCCGTGCCTCCGTCGCCGGCGCGCGCGCTGCCCCGGTTGAACCGCTCGAAGACCCGGTGGCGCTCCGCCTCCGGGATGCCGGGGCCCTCGTCCCGCACCTCCAGCGCCAGGCCCCCGGGCGCGTCGCCGGCCCGGGCGCGGACGGTGACCCGGCCGTGCGGAGGGCTGTGCTTGACGGCGTTGTCGATCAGGTTCGCCACCACCTGGTGCAGCCGCTCGGCGTCCGCGTACGCCCACAGCTCCGGCGGGAAGACGTCCAGGTGCAGGTGCACGTCGTTGCGGGTGTGCCCGCCCGAGCCGGAGAGCAGCCCCGGGCGGCCGGCGGCCGCCAGCCCCGACTCCTTCAGCACCCCCGACAGGTACGGCCACACCTCGAAGCGGCGGGCGCGCAGCGGGACCACGCCGTTGTCCACACGGGACAGGTCCAGCAGGGTCTCCACGAGCCGGCCGAGGCGCTCGGTCTGCTTGAGCATCGTGCGCATGGTCTCCGGATCGGCGGCCGAGACCCCGTCCACCACGTTCTCCAGCACCGCCCGCAGGGCCGCGATCGGCGTGCGCAGCTCGTGCGAGACGTTGGCGACCAGCTCCTTGCGGTGCCGGTCCACCGCCTCCAGGTCGTCCGCCATCAGATTGATGGTGGAGGCCAGGTCGCCCAGCTCGTCGCGGCGTCCCGCCCCCCGCACCCGCCGGGTGTAGTCGCCGTGGGATATCGCCCGGGCCACCGTCGTCATGTCGTCCAGCGGCGCCGTCAGGCTGTGGGCCACGAACTGCGTGATCAGCATCGAGGCGATCACGGAGAAGACCGTGATGAACCGCAGCTCGGTGTCGGTGCGCAGGGCCACCAGCAGGAGGCCCGTCGTGATGAAGACCGAGACCACCACGAGCGTGCCGAGCTTGGTCTTGATCGAGAAGGGCGAGAAGGGCCGCAGCCCTCCGGCGGGGCGCTGCCGATGCATCGGCCGGCCGCTCATGCCTGGGCCGGCGTCTCCAGGGCGTACCCGACGCCGTGGACGGTACGGATCCGCTCCGCGCCGATCTTCCGCCGCAGGGCCTTGATGTGGCTGTCGACCGTACGGGTCCCGGACGCGTCGGCCCAGTCCCACACCTCGGCCAGCAGCTGCTCCCGGGAGAGCACGGCCCGCGGCGTCCCGGCCAGGCACACCAGCAGATCGAACTCGGTCGGCGTCAGGTGCACGTCCTCGGTCTGCACCCGGACCCGGCGCTGCGCGTGGTCGATCTCCAGATCGCCCAGGCGCAGGGTGGCCCCGCGCGGGGTGTGCGCGGCGATCGTCGCCCGCTCCACGCGCCGCAGCAGTACGTGCACCCGCGCGGCCAGCTCGCGCATCGAGAACGGCTTCGTCATGTAGTCGTCCGCGCCGACGCCCAGACCGACCAGTAGGTCGGTCTCGTCGTCCCGTGCGGTGAGCATCAGCACCGGGACCGGCCGCTGGGCCTGGACCCGGCGGCAGACCTCCAGCCCGTCGAAGCCGGGCAGCATGATGTCCAGGACCAGCAGCTCGGGCAGCCAGCTCTCGGCCGCGGCGACGGCGGCGGGGCCGTCCGAGGCCGTCTGCACCTGGAAGCCTTCGGCGCGCAGGCGGGCCGCGATGGCCTCGGCGATGGTGTGGTCGTCCTCGACGACGAGCACACGCCGCTGGGCACCGGGTGTCGCTGCGGCGCCGTTGTGGGTGGTGTGTGTCTGTTCCATGTCCGCCCCTGAAGATCCCGCTTGACTGGGGTGCAGCGTAGAGGAGGCGTCGGCCTGCGGCTACGTGGGGTACGGACATGGCATATGTGCTGGACATCAGTAAATGGAACGGGATGTACCGGGTGCCGGACCCCCCACGGGACCGGCACCCGGCGAGCGAGACCGGTCAGGTGCCTCGCCGTATGGGACCCCCGCGGAGGGCCAGTCCGTGGCCGTGCGGGAACACCGGATCGACGGTGTCGTTCGGTACGTCGGGACGGGAGGCCGCGACGGCCTCCATCGAGCGCGGGAGCTCGAAGGGGAGGCGGCCCTCGGGGGTGGCGTGGCCGAAGGCCACGTCCAGCAGGGCGGCGTCCGAGGCCCCGTAGTCGGCGATCAGGGCCGCCGCGCGCTCGGCGATCTCCGGGATGACGGCGGCCCGTTCCAGGTTGATGCAGACCAGGGTCGGGACCCGGTCCAGGAGCGCCAGGACGTCGCTCAGCTCCGGTTCGGGGAAGGCCAGTGAACCCGAGTGGAAGTAGGACTCGAAGAGGTTCTCCCGCGGCTCGTACGGGGTCCGCAGCCGCAGCACGGCCAGGTCCGCTTCGGCCGGGTCGCCGACGACCTCGCCGTAGGCGGCGGCCACGGTCTCGTCCACGTTCCGCACGTACAGCTTCGGTTTCGCGGAGAGCGGAATGAAATCTTCCGGATTCGTGAGGACCGTGAGCGAGCGGCGCTGGACCGCGGCGCCCAGGGCCGTGAAGTCGGCCCGGCCCACCGTTTCGGCCGCCGCGTCCGGGTCCACGTACGGGTTCTCGAACAGGCCGAGCGTGAACTTCTCGCGCAGCAGGCGGCGTACGGATTCGTCGATCCGGGACTCCGTGACGCGGCCCGAGCGGACCAGCTCCACGATCACCTCGGGGCACTGCTCGCCGCCGAACTGGTCGCAGCCGGCCTCCAGGGCGCGGGCCGCCCGCTCGGCCACGGACCGGTGCTCCAGGCCCCAGGCGCGCGCCGGGTGCAACTCCCCGAAGATCCGCGCGTCGTTGAGCAGCCCCCAGTCGGTGCAGACGATGCCCTCGAAGCCGAGCTCCTGGCGGAGCAGGCCGGTGACCACACCCCTGTTGAAGCCGAAGCCGACCTCCTCCCAGTCCGTGCCCATCGGCTGGCCGTAGTACGGCATCATCTGCGCGCACCCGGCGGCGATCGCCGCCTTGAACGGCTCCAGGTGGTGCTCGCGCATGCCGCCCGGGTAGACCTGCTCCTTGCCGTGCGCGAAATGCGGGTCCTCGCCGTCCTTCTGGGGGCCGCCGCCGGGGAAGTGCTTGACCATCGCGGACACCGACCCGGGGCCGAGTACCGGGCCCTGCAGGCCGCGTACGTACGCCTCGACGAGCTCGGCCGTCAGCCGGGCGTCGGATCCGAACGTGCCGGACTGGCGGGCCCAGCGGGGTTCGGTGGCCAGGTCGATCTGCGGGTGCAGGGCGACGCGGAAGCCGACGGCGAGGTACTCGCGGCGGACGGTGTCGGCGAACCGGTGGACGAGCTCGGGGTCGCCGATGGCGGCCAGCCCCAGGGCCTCCGGCCAGGCGGAGAAGGCGCCGGAGTTGAAGGAGGCACCGATGTTGTCGGTGAAGGTGTGGCGGGGGTCGGTCGAGAGGGTGACCGGGATGCCGAGTCGGGTGGCCGCGGCCATCTCCTGGACGGCGTTCTGCCAGCGGGCCATCTCGCGGGCGCCGTACGTGCCGAGCAGGTTGAAATGGGACAGGAGACGGTCCTCGATCAGCTCGGGCGTGGTGAAGGGGAGCATCGAGCCGTCGGTCTCGGTGACCGGGGTGCCGTCCGCGTTCATCATCAGCATCGAGTGGAAGAGCTGGCCGGCCTTCTCCTGCAGCGTCATCCGGGAGAGCAGGTCCTCCACGCGCCGGTCCACGGGGAGCGAAGCGTCCTTGTATGCGGGCGTTGCGTTCATGGCGGGACTCCTGGACCACGTGACCGGGCGGATCGGCAGAGCCAAGGTAGAGGCGAAAACCGTGTACCTGCTAGGTTTTTGAAAAGTGACCTGGGTCACTGGGTCGCGGTGGCCTGAAACGGTCGCGTCTAGGGTGGTCCGCATGGCACAGGAGAAGGGGCGCACGGCGTCGAGGGGTCCGGCTCGGGGGACTTATGCGGTGGGGGACGCCCGCCGACAGAAGATCCTCGACACCGCGGTCGAGCACTTCGCCCAGTGGGGCTTCCACGCGTCCTCGCTGGCCCGGATCGCGGCAGGCTGCGGGATCACCCAGGGCGGGCTGCTGCACCACTTCCGCAGCAAGGAGGATCTGCTGCTGTCGGTGCTCGCCCAGAGCGAGCAGCACGACGTCGAGCGACTGTTCAGCGAGCCCGCCGAGTCGGTCGCCGCCCACTTCGCCACGGTCGTCGCCCTCGCCGCGGACAACGAGCGGCGGCCGGGCATCGTCCGGATGTTCAACACCCTCGTCGGCGAGTCCGCCAACCCGGGGCACCCCGCACACACGTACTTCACGCACCGCTACGCCCGGGTGCTCGGCTACACCACCGGGCTGCTGGAGGCGGGCGTCACGTGCGGCGAACTGCGCCCGGACACCGACTGCGAGGCCGTGGGGCGGGAGATCCTCGCCGTCATGGACGGCCTGCAGATCCAGTGGGTGCTGGCGCCCGGGAGCGTGGACATGCCGGCCCGGCTGCGCGGGTTCCTGGACCGGCTGCTGCGGGAGATCTCGGTCGGGGGGACGGGCCTGCCGGCCGTCGGCACCTCCTAGGCCCGGCAAGATCCGAAAGAGACGGCCTAGCCCGCCGCGAACACGGGCAGTGCGTCCAGCACCTTCTGCAGGGCGGGCGGCAGAGATCCCTGGTCGGCGACCACCTCGTAGCCGCCGTGCACGAAGGTGTAGGAGAACCCGTCGTAGATCGTGGGCCCGCCCGTCGAGATCCTGGGCAGACGGGCGAAGTCCGCCTCCCGGAGGGCGGTGCGCAGGGCGGCGAGCTCCCGCTCCGACATCTTGCCGGTGCTCTCCGGCTTCGCCTTCGCGTCCAGCCGGGTCCACGAACCGTCGCCCTTGACGACGAGCGTGTGGGTCCGGCCGGCGAAGCCGCCGCTCTGGGTGACCCGGACCAGGTTCTCGGCGGGGGCGGGGAGCCTGTCGGCGGAGGGGCTCGTGGTGGCAGCGGGGCCGGAGGGGCTCGCGCTCGGGGTCGGATCGGGGCTCGCGCCCCCGGTCGCGCCCGGGCTCCCGGACGCGCTCCCACTCGGCTCCGTGGAAGCCCGCGGGGGAGCGTCGTCACCACCCGCCGAAGCGGACGGCCCGCATCCCGCCAGCACCATCGCACTCAGCAGCGACGCCGTCACCGCTCTCCACGCGCGCACACCCACCTCCGCGGGAACTCGGGCCCACCCCCGAGTATGGAGTCCGCACACCCGTTCCGACAGCACCCGGAGGCCGTCATCAGCCGGATCGCCGCCTGGCGCCTGCTCCCGCCGCTGCTCGCCGCGCTCCTCGGCCTCTGGGGCCTGGAGCGGGGCGGCAGCATGTGGCGCGACGAGTCCGTCACCTGGCAGGTGGCCCACCGGCCGCTCGGCGGGATCGGGGAGCTGCTCGGCCGGGTCGACGCGGTGCACGGCCTCTACTACCTCCTCATGCACGGGGTGTTCCAGGCCTGGGACGGCGGCCTGTGGGCACTGCGGCTGCCTTCCGTCGCCGCCACCGTCCTCGCGGCCGCCGGGGTGGCCGCGGTCGCCCACCGGCTCTCGGGGGAGCGGGCAGCGCTGATCGCCGGCTGCGTGTACGCCGTCCTGCCGCCCGTGCAGATGTACGCGCAGGAGGGTCGCTCGTACGCCCTGGTCGCGGCGGCGGTGGTGTGGGCGACGTACCTGATGCTGCGGGAGCGGTGGGCGGCGTACGCGGTGGTGCTCCTGCTCGGCTGCTGGCTGCACGAGTTCGCCGTGCTGGCCCTGCTCGCCCACGCCTTCACGGCCTGGCGCTCGCGCGGCTGGCGCCGGAGCGCTGCGGCCGTGCTGGTTCTGCTGCTGCCGCTGGCCGTGGTGAGCGCGCGGCAGGCGCAGCAGCAGCTCGGCTGGCTCGGGCGTCCGAGCTGGCAGGACTGGGCGGCGTACGGGGTGGTGGCCGTCGCCGCCCTGCTGCTCGCGCGGGGCGCCGCGAAGGACCTCGTACGGGTGGCTCTTCCGCTGGTCCTGCTGCCGCCCGGGCTGCTGATGACGATCTCCCTGGTGCACCCGTGGTACGTCGACCGGTACGTGCTCTACGCGCTGGCCGGACTCGCCCTGCTGGCGGGAGCCCGGCTGGCCTCCGCCCGCGGGTGGGGGCCGTGGCTGCTGGCCGGCGTCCTCCTCGTGCCGTTCGGCGTCTGGTCGGTGTGGCTCCGCACGCCCGAGAGCCGCAAGGACGACGCCCTGGCGGTGGCCGCCGCGGTGCGGGAGCGGGCCCGGCCGGGGGACGCGGTGGTGTTCATGCCCTCGCGGCGGCGTGAGTGGCTGCTGTCCTCGCCGGACGTCTACGGGGGCCTGCGCGACGTGGCCCTGGACCGTACGCCGGCGGCTTCGCACAGCCTCCAGGGCACCGAGCTGCCCCCGGACCGGATCCGCGCGGCCCTGCTCGCCGCGCCCCGGGTGATCGCCCTGCTGGACCCGGCCGGCCAGCCGCTGGACCCGTACCCGGGGGAGGCGGCCAAGCGTGAGGAGTTGGCCGGCGCCCGCTTCGAGCTGTGCTCGACGACCGAGGCGCGCGGCGCCCGGATCGCGGTCTACGCCCGCCGGGGCGCCTGCGGCTGACCTGGCCGGTGCCGCGAGGGGGGTGCCCGGGCGGGGGTGCGCCCGCCCGGGCGGCCGGCTCGGTCTGGGCGGGTTCCGGGCCCGGCGGTCGGGTGCGGCGCCGCTTCCCGGGGCTCCGCCCCCGACCCCGCGCCTCAAACGCCGGCGGGGCTGAAAGATCCGCCTGGGCGGCTGCGTCGGTGCGCGAGCCCGGCCGGCTCGATCGGGCTCCGCCCTGGATCCGGCGCCGAACGCGCCGGCGGGCTGGACGGCGTCGTGGAGGTGGAGGGGCAAGCGTGGCTTGGGGCAGGGCGGTTGTGCGGTTGCAGGGGCCGCGCTGGAGGATGGGGCGACCGCGTCGTACAGCCGGCGGGCCGGATCGACCCAGCGGGCGGGTGCGGTACGCCGGGTCTTCAGGAGGTGCCTGTATGCCCATGCCCACGTCCCGGAACTCCGCGTCCCGCGAGCCGGCGTCCGGCGGGTCCGTGCCCGGCCAAGGGGCCGCCGCCGGGAGCCCCGGGCCGCTCGTCGGGGTCGACTGGCTGGCCGCGCGGCTCGGCGCGCCCGGGCTGGTGCTGTTCGACGCCTCCGTCGGCGCCCATCGCGGCGCAGGTCGCCGCATCCCGGGCGCCCGCCCCTTCGACCTCGACGGGGCTCTGTCCGACCACGACGCGCCCGCCCCGCACACCATGCCCGGGGCCGCGGAGTTCACCGAGGCGATGCGGGCCCTGGGGGTCGACGACTCGGACACCGTCGTCGTGTACGACGGCGCCGGCGTCTACTCCAGCGCCCGCGCCTGGTGGATGCTGCGTGCCATGGGCTTCGACCGGGCCGCCGTCCTCGACGGCGGACTGCCCGCCTGGACGGCCGCCGACCGGCCCGTCGAGGCCACCGGCCCGGCCTACGGCGGCCCGCGCGGCTCCTTCACCGCCCGGCCCCGCGCCGGTCTGCTCGTCGGCAGCGATATTGTCGCGCCGGCCCTGACCGACCCGGCCGCGGCCGTCATCGACGCCCGCACCCGTGAACGTTTCGCCGGCACCGCCCCCGAACCCCGCCCCGGCCTGCGCGGCGGCCACATGCCGGGCGCGGTCAACCTGCCGTTCGCCGACCTCCAGACCCCCGAGGGCCTGATGCGCCCGGCCGGTGAACTCCGGGCGGCCTTCGAGGCGCTGACCGGGGACCGGGAGCGTCTCTACTTCACCTGCGGCTCCGGCGTGACCGCCTGCGTGCTGGCCCTCGGCGCGCACCTCGCCGGATACCGGGAGACAGCCGTGTACGACGGCTCCTGGAGCGAGTGGGGCATGCCCTCCGCGCTGCGCCCGGTGACCACGGACCCGCGGACGACAGGGGGTTAACCCCACCGAGGGGCCGGGTACGGGCCTCATCGGCCGGGCGGCGATCCGTCGCGAGAATCGGTTCATGACCACTCACGCCACGTCACACCGCCTCGCCGGCAACGCGATCGCCGCCCTCGCGGCCGGACTCCTCCTGACCGGTTGCTCCCTCACCGAGGGCTCCGTCATGGACGGTCCGCGGAAAACCGCTACCGCCGACGCGACGGTCGCCGAGGCCGTCACCACCGTGGAGGTCCCGGACACCAGGGCCGGTTCGATCGAGGTCACCCCCGGCGCCGGTCCCGGCGTCACGGTCCGCCGTACCGTCCATTACCGCGCAGACACCGTCCCCACACCGGGCCAGCAGGTCAGCGCGGGCGTGCTCACCTTCTCGAACGGCTGCTCCGGAAGCTGCTCCATCGACTACCGCCTGGAGGTCCCGGCCTCCGCGACGGTCAAGCTGGAGAGCAGCAGCGGCCGCATCACCGTGACGGGTGTGGCGGCCGCAGAGTTGAAGGCCGACTCCGGCGAGGTCCGGGCCGAGCGCATCGCGGGCCCGTTGAAGATCCGTACCTCCTCGGGCGACGTCAGCGCCACCGCCCTGTTCGGGTCGAGCACCGACGTCCGTTCGGCCTCGGGCGACGCCCGTCTGGACTTCACGAAGGTCCCGTCTTCGGTCAAGGCCGAGACCTCCTCGGGCGACGTCACGGTGGAGGTCCCCCCGGCCCCCTACCGGATCGACGTCTCCACGAGTTCCGGCACCAAAGACGTCGGCCCGGCCTCGGACCTTGCCGCCTCCTCCGGTCTCTCGGTGAAGACCTCCTCGGGCGACATCCGCATCTCCGCCGTGTGACGGGCGCCACGGGAACGGCGGCGGCGTAGCGCCCGACGGCGCGTGGAACCGGCGTACGGACAGGGGTGCGATGCCCGTTCGCCCCGGGCGAACGTGCAAGGGGAACATCGGGAGGCGCACATGCATTGAGTCGGCATAGCTCAACTTCACTGCCGGAGGGAAGATCATGGCTTCGACGTCCGTAACGCTCACCCTGCCCGTGCTGCCTCTTGACGACGAGGTCGTGCTGCCGGGAATGGTCGTTCCGCTGGACCTGACCGACGCCGAGGTGCGCGGGGCCGTGGAGGCGGCGCAGGCGGCGGGCCCGGGCGGCGGAGGCAAGCCCCGGGTGCTGCTCGTGCCGCGGGTCGACGGCAAGTACGCCGGGACCGGGGTGCTCGGGACGGTCGAGCAGGTGGGCCGGCTCTCCGACGGGGATCCCGGTGCGCTGATCCGCGGCGTCGGCCGCGTCCGCATCGGGGCCGGGACCACCGGGCCCGGCGCCGCGCTCTGGGTCGAGGGCGAGACCGTCGCCGAGAAGGTGCCCGACCCCCTGCCCGGGTCGGTCACCGAGCTCGTCAAGGAGTACAAGGCGCTCGCGACCAGCTGGCTCAAGAAGCGCGGCGCCTGGCAGGTCGTGGACCGGGTCCAGCAGATCGAAGGGGTGTCGGCGCTGGCCGACAACTCCGGGTACTCGCCCTTCCTGACCGTGGCTCAGAAGGTCGAACTGCTGGAGACCGCCGACCCCGTCGCCCGCCTCAAGCTCGCGGTCAAGGCACTCAGCGAACACCTCGCCGAGCAGGACGTGGCCGAGTCCATCGCCAAGGACGTCCAGGACGGCGTCGAGAAGCAGCAGCGGGAGTTCCTGCTGCGCCGCCAGCTGGAGGCCGTCCGCAAGGAACTGCGCGAGCTGAACGGGGAGGCGGACGGCGAGGAGTCCGACGACTACCGGGCCCGCGTCGAGGCCGCCGACCTTCCCGAGAAGGTGCGGGAGGCCGCGCTCAAGGAGGTCGAGAAGCTGGAGCGGGCCAGCGACCAGAGCCCGGAGGGTTCCTGGATCCGGACCTGGCTGGACACCGTGCTGGAACTGCCCTGGAACGAGCGCACCGAGGACCGGTACGACATCCAGGGGGCCCGGGCGGTGCTGGACGCCGAGCACGCCGGGCTGAGCGACGTGAAGGACCGCATCACCGAGTACCTCGCCGTCAGGAAGCGGCGCAGCGAGCGCGGCATGGGCGTCGTCGGCGGGCGCCGCGGCGGGGCCGTGCTCGCACTCGTCGGGCCGCCCGGGGTCGGCAAGACCTCCCTCGGCGAGTCCGTGGCCCACGCCATGGGCCGTAAGTTCGTCCGGGTCGCCCTCGGCGGTGTACGGGACGAGGCGGAGGTGCGGGGACACCGCCGGACCTACGTCGGCGCCCTGCCGGGCCGAATCGTCCGGGCCGTCAAGGAGGCCGGGTCGATGAACCCGGTGGTCCTCCTCGACGAGATCGACAAGGTGGGCTCCGACTACCGCGGCGACCCGGCGGCCGCCCTGCTGGAGGTCCTGGACCCGGCGCAGAACCACACCTTCCGCGACCACTACCTGGAAGTGGAGCTCGACCTCAGCGACGTGGTGTTCCTGGCCACGGCCAACGTCCTGGAGTCCATCCCGGAGGCGCTGGCCGACCGGATGGAGCTGGTCCGCCTCGACGGGTACACCGAGGACGAGAAGGTGGTCATCGCACGGGACCACCTGCTGCCGCGTCAGCTGGAGCGGGCCGGGCTCGCCGCCGAGGAGGTGGTCCTGGAGGAGGACGCCCTGCGCAAGCTGGCCGGGGAGTACACCCGCGAGGCGGGCGTGCGCACCCTGGAGCGGTCCCTCGCCCGACTGCTGCGCAAGGTGGCCTCGCAGCACGAACTGGGCGAGCGGGAGCTGCCGTTCCACATCGGCGCCGGCGAGCTGCGCGGGCTGATCGGGCGCCCGCACCACGTGCCGGAGTCCGCCCAGGACCCGGCCGAGCGGCGCACCGCGGTCCCCGGTGTGGCGACCGGCCTCGCGGTGACCGGCGCGGGCGGCGACGTGCTGTTCGTGGAGGCCTCGCTGGCCGACCCGGAGACGGGCGCGGCCGGCCTGACCCTCACCGGCCAGCTCGGTGACGTCATGAAGGAGTCGGCGCAGATCGCGCTGAGCTTCCTGCGCTCGCACGGTGCGGAACTGGAGCTTCCGGTCGCTGACCTGAAGGACCGGGGCGTGCACATCCACTTCCCGGCGGGCGCCGTGCCCAAGGACGGCCCGAGCGCCGGCATCACCATGACGACCGCGCTCGCCTCGCTGCTCTCCGGGCGGCAGGTGCGCACGGACGTGGCCATGACCGGCGAGGTCTCGCTGACCGGGCGCGTCCTGCCGATCGGCGGCGTCAAGCAGAAGCTGCTCGCCGCGCACCGGGCCGGACTGACCACCGTCATCATCCCCAAGCGCAACGAGGCCGATCTGGACGACGTCCCGGCGGAGGTCCTGGAGGGCCTGGACGTGCACCCGGTGGCGGACGTGCGCCAGGTCCTGGAGCTCGCCCTGGAGCGGGCGGAGGTGGCGGTCGCCGCGGCCGCATGACGGCCCGCCAACCGCACTGCACACGGCCCGGCACCCCGCTCCGGTGGGGTCCCGGGCCGTCGGCGTGCGCGCTGCGAAATACTGGTCCCTCACCCACCGAGGTGCCACACACCATCGAAGGAGCGGGACGTGCACGGGAGTGAAGACCAGGAGTTCCTTGCCCTGGAGCGGGAGCTGTCCGTCTTCCTCCGGCGGGCCCGCGCCTCCTCCGGCGAGATGGCCCGCGAGCTCCACCCCGAGCTGGAGCCTGCCGCGTACGGGCTGCTCGTACGCCTGGAGGCGGCCGGGAGGCAGCGCGCCACCGAACTCGCCGCCTACTTCGGGGTGGGCAAGGCCACCATGAGCCGGCAGCTGCGGGCCCTGGAGGTCCTGGGCCTGGTGGCCCGGGAGCCGGACCCCGCAGACGGCCGGGCCTTCCTGGTCGGCCTCACCGAGGAGGGCCGTGAGCGGTTCCTTCGGGTACGGGGAGCGCGGCGCGAGCAGTACATGCGCAAGCTCGCCGGCTGGGACCGCGGCGAGGTCGCGGAACTGGCCCGGCTGCTGAACCAGTTGAACACGGGCGCGGAGTAGGCACCGGCCGACCGGGCGGGAGCCTGCCACCGGAGGCCCGGCGCGGAGGCCGGCTCCGGGGAGGTTCGCCTACGGAGGCCCGGTCACAGGTCCTCCTACGGAGGCCCGGTCGCAGGGGCCGATCGCGGGGGCCCGCCCACGGACCCTGCGCGGCGTGCCGCGCCTACAGCTCGGCGTAGACCGCCGACGCGTCGTCGTGCCGCTTGTGCCGGGCCGGCGGGCGGGCCGGGTCGGACTCGACGGCGCGCACGCGGCTGATCAGGCCCTCCGCGCCCTCCTTCCGCAGCACCGCCAGGCACTCGGCCCAGTCGCCCTCCCCGAACGTGTCCGTCCACCGGCTCGCCCCGTCCGTGAGCGCCGCCACCGCCCGCACCTGCCCCCGCGGGGTGCGCCCGGTCACCGCCCGGGCCGCCACCGCCGGGTCCGCGGCCGCCGTGAAGAAGCCTCCCTCCGCGTTGCGCAGGGCGTCCGTCGCGGTCACCGAGCCCAGCACCTCCCGTGGGATCCGGTCCAGCCGGTCGTCGAGCACCGCGGTCACCTCGCCACCGGGCGCCTGGAGGAGCAGTACGGAGTCCGAGAGCACGAGGTGCTCCACGTACGCCTCGTCCCAGCGGACCACGACGACCGTGGCCTGCGGCGTACGGGCGTGAGAAAGGTCACACGTGTCGCGATGGGCCTCGGCCGTGTCGTGGACGGACGCGGCGAGAATCCGGTCCAGCGGCATGTCCCGCCGCGATCCGGACAGTTCGGTCAATCGCCCGCCGAGTCGCGCCGCGAACCACGGCACTCCGTGCATGCACCCGTCCTCGCCGCCCGGCGGCGTGACCCCGTCCAGGACGACCAGGACGCCGCCGCCCGCAGCGGGGATCGCGGCCGACACCCAGTCCTCATTGGGGCGTTCCTGGTGGCCGGGGGCCGAGGCGAGGTCGATGCGCATGCCGGCATTCTGCCGCGCGGTGGGCGGGGCGCGGCTCAGGTCCGTACCAAAGCGGGAGGGGCGGGCGGGGCCCGTACGCGGACCGTCCGACCGCGGGCCGGAAGGCCCGGGCGGCAGGGAGGGGACGGGGGCGGGGATGTGGGCGGGCATCCTGCCAAAGCCCGTATCGATCTTTCAACCACCTGTCCACGAAGGCCCTCTGGGACCGGGTCCCCGAGTTGGTCGCCAACTCATCCGTGATGTTCACTCGTTCGAGTGGCCGGGTGGGCGATGTGCGGCTCTCTCCCCAACACGCTGCAAAGGTCTGAGGCGGTACGAGGGGGCAGGGAGCGTTTACTTGTTGACCGGCCGTTACCTCGGCCACACGAGTAGACGAGCAAAAGCACACGTACAGGATTGCGAGCACCGGTGCAGAAGAAGCGGTCTCGGAAGAACGGCACCGCCGCCGACGGCCCGGCCCCCGAAGGACGCCGCGTCCGCGTGCGCAGTCGGCTGGTCGTCGGCGTCGCCGTCGCAGGGCTCACGGTCCTCGCGGCCGGAGCCCCCGCCGTCGTCACGGCCGCCAGGGAGCTGAACGACTCCCAGCGGCTGGTCACCCTCGCGGAGGGGACCGGGCAGATGCTCACCCTCGCGCACCTCCTCGCAGACGAGCGCGACGCCGTGGTCGAGTACGCCGCCAAGGGCCGTCCCGGCGCCGCCAAGGGCGGCCTCCAGGAGCGCACCCTCCGTACCGACCGGCAGATCGCCGAGGCCGCCGCCGAGGTCGACGAGCCCCTCGCCATGGCCCTCTCCCGCGTCGCGCCCGTCCGGACCGAGGCCATCGACGGCAAGGGCGGCGCCCTCGCCGTCCACCAGGCCTACACCGGCGTCATCGCGGAACTCCTCGCCCCGGGCGACCGGCTCGCCGAGCTGACCCCGCCCCGCGCCGAGGCCGCCCTGGCCACCACCCGCCCGCTGGCCCCGCTGGGCCAGGCCGTGGAACAGGCCTCGGCCACCCGTGGACTGCTGCTCGCCGCGCTGGCCGTCCCCCGTGGCGAGCAGCTCCCCAACTCGGCCGTGGTCGACGAGCTCACCGGCGCCGCCCAGCGGGCGCGCGTACGGGAACTGGGCGCCTTGGACGACTTCGCGCGGGCCGCGCGGCCCGACGTGCGCCAGACCCTGACCACCACCGTCACCGGCCCCGAGGTCAAGACCGCCGACGACTACCTCAAGCGGCTCACCGACCGGCCCACCCTGACCACCGCCGACCGCAGGACCGACGGCGCCGCCGTCGGGACGGCGCTCACCGCCCGCATCGACCGGATGCGGACCGTGGAGTCCACCCTCGCGGGCCAGCGGGCCTCCGCCCTCGCCTCCCTGCGCGACGACGACGTGACCCGGCTGGAGACCATGGTCGCCCTGCTGGGCGTGCTGTTCCTGGTAGCCGTCGGCGTCTCGACCGCCGTGGCGCGGTCGCTGACCCGGCCGCTGTCGGTCCTGCGCCGCGGCGCGGAGCGGCTGGCGACGCCCGAGGGCTCGGTGGAACCGGTGCGGTTCACGGGCCGCAACGACGAGTTCGCCGAGGTCGTGCGCCACCTGAACGCGGTGCGCGACCAGACGGTCTCCCTGCACACCCGGATCGCAGGACTGGACGCGGACCGGCGCCGGATCATCGGCCGCAACGAGGCGCTGTCCTCCAGCCGTGAGGTGCTGGACGAGGAGCTGTCGAAGCTGCGGGCGGGGCTGGAGGAGCACCGCCGCGTCATGTCGACGACGTCCGTCTCGCTGTCCCTGCGGACCCTCGGGCTGGTGGAGCGCCAGCTCGCCGTGATCGAGGAGCTGGAGTCCAAGGAGCAGGACCCGGACCGGCTCGCGACCCTGTTCAAGCTGGACCACCTGGCGACCGTGATGCGCCGCCACAACGAGAACCTGCTGGTCCTGGCCGGGCAGGAACACGGCCACGGACAGGGCACGCCGGTACCGCTGGTCGACGTGATGCGGGCCGCCGTCAGCGAGATCGAGCGCTACGAGCGCGTCGACCTCGCGGCGCTGCCCTCGTACACCCAGGTCGCGGGGCACGCGGCCGACGACATCTCCCACGTGCTGGCCGAGCTGCTGGAGAACGCGACGACGTTCTCGCCGCCGGACGTGAAGGTGAAGGTGTCCGGCTGGCTGCTGGACTCGGGGGACGTGGTGCTGTCCGTCGTGGACGAGGGCATCGGGATCACCGGGGAGCGGCTGGAATCGCTGAACTCCCGCCTGTCCACGCCCGAGGCGTACGACGAGGAGTCCGAGGAGGAGCACGGACTGGGCCTCGGACTGTACGTGGCCGGGCGCCTCGCGGCGCGGCACGGCGTCACGGCCGAGCTGCGCGCCCCGCAGCACGGCGGGACCGAGGCACTGGTGGTCGTCCCGGCGACGCTGCTGCCCGCCTCCCCGCCGGTCTCGCCCGTCCACACCCTGGCCACGCCGGGCGCGCCCGCGCTGCACCTGCCGGGCGTGATAGCGGAGGCGAACGAGAACACCCTCCCGGCCCGCCGACGCGGCGCGCATGCCGCCGCCCCGGAGCCGGAGCCCGTCGCGGACGACGCGGCCACCACGCCGGACGGGGCCGCGCCCGCCGACACGGCCGTGGCGGGCCCTTCGTCGGACGAGCAGGTGTCCATCCTCCCCGCCCCGGCCGGCGAAGCGGAGCCGCCGGCCGAACAGGCCCTCACCGTCCCCGTCGCGGAGCCCGAGCCCGAGCCCGAGCCGGGCGAGGCAGCCCTGCCGGACACGGCGCCCGCCACCGGCGCGGCGCTGCCCCCGGCCGAGCAGATCTTCACGGTCACGGCCACGGCCACGGCCGCGGAACCGGTGTCGGCTCCGGCCGAGGAGATGCTCGCGCGGGTCGTCCCCGATGCGGATCCGGACACCTTCGCGGTGCCGGCCCCCGCCGAGGAGGCCCCGGCGGCCGCTGCCGCGCACGGCGCCGGCGTACAGGACATCGATCCGGAACCCGAACCCCACCGGCACGCCCCGGCCGAGGGCCACTGGCTCCCCCGCCAGGACAGCCACCCCACCGACCCCGCCGAGGGTGCCGAAGCCGTCACCGACAAGGGCCTGCCGAAGCGGACCCCGCGCACCGTCGCCACCCAGCGCCCCGCCGGTGACGACGAACCACCCGCGCCGCCGCGCCGGGTCGACGCCGATGAGCTGAGGCGTCGTCTGGGCGGGTTCTACCAAGGGGCCCAGGACGGGCGGCGCGTCGTCGCCGCCGAACTCGCGCAGGACCGCGCGCAGGACCACGGGCACGGGCAGGGCCAGGGGCAGGAACAGACCAGGACCGACCAGGGGGACAGCGCACAGGAGGCACGCACATGACCGCGCCCAGTACGTACGGACTGAGCACCCAGGCCCGCAACCTGCAGTGGTTGCTGACCGACCTGGTCGAGGAGGTGCCCGGCGTCAACTCCGTCGCCGTCGTCTCCTCGGACGGACTGCTGCTCCTGTCCTCCGACCCCGGAGCGGGCGCGGGCGCCGGCGAGCCGCAGACCACGCCCAGGGCCAAGGGACCACGCGGCGCGTCCGCCGACCTCGCCACCATCGTCTCCGGCCTCGGCAGCCTCACCACCGGCGCCGCCGCTCTCATGGACAGCGGCGCCGTCAAGCAGACCATGGTGGCGATGGAGCACGGCTCCGTCTTCGTCATGGCCATCAGCGACGGCTCACTGCTGGGCGTGCACGCCACGCCCGACTGCGACATGAGCGTCGTGGCCTACCACATGGCCCTGTTCGTCGGCCGCGCCGGCCACGTCCTTACCCCCGAAGTCCGCAGCGAGCTGCGCCAGTCGATGGAGAACACCCCGTGAGGAGACCGGCGCCCGACCGCCTCCCGATACGCGGAGCCGATCGACGTCCCGCGCGCGTCCGCCCGTACTCCCTGACGGGCGGCCGCACCCGCTTCACCCAGGTCCTGCAGGTCGAGACCTTCGTCGCCGCCCTGGAGACCAAGGCCTCGGAGCCGCAGAAGCCCGACCGGATGCCCGAGATGCCCGCCATCGTCGAGGTCTGCCGCCGCATGCGCACGATCGCCGAGATAGCCGCGCTGCTGAAGCTGCCGCTCGGCGTGGTCCGCGTCCTGGTCAGCGACCTGGCGGACCAGGGCAGGATCCGCGTTTACGGCACGGGCCACGGCACCGGACGTCCGGAACGCGCGCTGCTGGAAAGGGTGCTCAGTGGCCTCCGCCGTCTCTGACCAGCCGGTCTCCCCGGCCGTGGACGACGAGCCGGTCCAGCCTTGGCAGTACGACCGCTCCCGCGCGCCCGTCGCCGTCAAGGTGCTGGTCGCGGGCGGCTTCGGCGTCGGCAAGACCACGTTCGTGTCCTCCGTCTCCGAGATCACCCCGCTGCGGACCGAGGCGGTGATGACCCAGGCCAGTGTCTCCACCGACGACCTGTCCGGGACCCCGGACAAGACCACCACCACCGTCGCCATGGACTTCGGCCGCGTCACCCTCGACGAGGACCTCGTCCTCTACGTGTACGGGACCCCGGGCCAGGAGCGGTTCTGGTTCATGTGGGACGACCTGGTGCGCGGGGCCGTCGGCGGTCTCGTCCTGGCCGACACCCGCAGGCTGCGCGACTGCTTCCCGGCCCTCGACTACTTCGAGAGCTGCGGGCTCCCGTACGCCGTCGCCGTCAACCACTTCGAGGGCTCGCAGTCCTACGAGCCCGAGGACGTGCGCGAGGCGCTCAGCGTTCCGCCCCACGTGCCCGTCGTGATCATGGACGCGAGGCGCCGTCACACGGTGGTCGAATCCCTGCTGGCCCTGGTGGGCCACGCCCTCGACACCACGCCCGAGTAGAGCACCCCCGAATAGAGAACGTGAGAGATGCGCAAGATACTTGTCGTAGGAGCCGGTCAGTCCGGTCTCCAGCTCGCCCTCGGACTCCAGTCGAAGGGGTACGAGGTCACCCTCATGTCCAACCGGACCGCGGACGAGATCCGCACCGGGCGGGTCATGTCCACGCAGTGCATGTTCGACTCGGCGCTCCAGCACGAGCGGGACCTCCAGATCAACTTCTGGGAGCAGCAGGTCCCGAAGATCGAGGGCCTCGGCGTCTCGGTCGCCGCCCCCGACGCCACCCGCGCCATCGACTGGCTCGGCCGGCTCAAGGGCCACGCGCAGTCCGTCGACCAGCGGGTGAAGATGGCCGGCTGGCTCGACACCTTCGCGCAGCGCGGCGGGCAGCTGGTCATCCACGGCGCGTCCGTCGCCGACCTCGACTACTTCTCCCGTACGTACGACCTGGTGCTGGTCGCCGCCGGCAAGGGCGAGCTGGTCTCGATGTTCGGGCGGGACGCGGCGCGTTCCCCGTACGACGCCCCGCAGCGCGCGCTGGCGGTCTCCTACGTGCACGGGCTCGGTCCGCGCCCGGAACACCCGGAGACGGAAGCGGTCCGCTGCAACCTGGTCCCGGGCGTCGGCGAGCTGTTCGTGATGCCGACCCTGACCACCTCGGGCCGGGCGGACATCCTGTTCTGGGAGGGCGTCCCGGGCGGTCCGCTGGACGTCTTCAACGGGGTCAAGGACCCGGCGGAGCACCTGGCGCTCACGCTGGAGCTGATGGAGACGTTCACGCCCTGGGAGTACGCCCGGGCGACGAAGGTGGAGCTGACGGACGCGGGCGGTACGCTCGCCGGCCGGTACGCGCCGGTGGTCCGCGAGCCCATCGGCCGCCTCCCGGGCGGGGGGCTCGTGCTCGGTGTCGCCGACGTGGTCGTCGCCAACGACCCCATCACGGGCCAGGGCTCGAACTCCGCCGCCAAGTGCGCGGCCTCGTACCTCTCCTCGATCCTGATGCACGGGGACAACCCGTTCGACGAGGCGTGGATGAAGGCGACCTTCGACAAGTACTGGTTCACCACGGGCAAGCCGGTGACCCAGTGGACGAACGCGATGCTGGGCGTCCCGCCGGAGCACGTACTGAACCTGATCGGCGCGGCCGGGCAGCTCCAGCCGGTGGCGAACCGATTCGCCAACGGCTTCGACAACCCGGCCGACTTCGACGCGTACTTCTACGACCCGCAGGACGCGGCGGACTACCTGGCCGAGGTGTCCTCGTCCGTGGCCGCCTCCTCGGACACCTCTTCGGGCGCGTCCTCCGCGGAGTAGCCGGTGTCGTCCCCCTCCGCCGCCGCCTCGGGCAGGGGCGGAGGGGTGAACTCCCCGAGCGGGGCGCCGTCCGGGTCCGGGCGCACGGCGCCGAGCAGCGGGTTCGCCGCGATCGGCGAGACCTTGACCTTCGCCCCCGGGCGCGGCGCCTGGATCACCTTGCCGTCGCCGACGTACAGGCCCACGTGCGTGGCCTTGGGGAAGTAGACCACCAGGTCCCCCGGCCGCAACCGGTCCAGCGGCACCTTCGGCAGTCGGGCCCACTGCTCCTGGCTGGTCCGCGGGATGGCGCGCCCGGCGTGCGCCCAGGCCTGCGAGGTGAGGCCGGAGCAGTCGAAGGATCCCGGGCCCTCGGCGCCCCAGACGTACGGCTTGCCGATCTGGGCCGCCGCATAGGTGAGGGCCGCGCCGCCGGCCGCCGTGGGAGTGCCGGTGCGGGCGGGCAGCCGGCCGGAGTCCACCAGGTCCCGCTGCGCCGCGGCGGTGGTCTCGGCCTCCTTCGCGTCGAGCCGGGCGAGCTGCTCCGGGGTCAGCGAGGCGAGCACCCGCTCGACCTCCTTGAGCTGCGCCGCAACCTGCTCCTTGTGGAGCTTCTGCCGCGCGGCCAGCTCCTGCCGGGAGTCCAGGGCCTTGCGGGCCCGGGAGGCGAGCGCGTCGGCCTTCTTCTCACCGCGCGCCAGCCGGTGCAGTACGGCGGCCCGCCGAGCGCCCTCGCGGGCGACGAGCCGGCGCTGCTCCAGGGCGGCCTGGGGGTTTCCGGCGAGCAGCATCCGGGCGTAGGGGGAGATGCCCTGCGTGCTCTGGTACTGCTCCCGGGCCAGCCGTCCGGCGGCGGCCCTCTCGGAGTCGAGCGCGGTACGGGCCCTGCCGAGGTCGGCGGTGCGGATCCGCTCCTCGTCCTGCCCTGCCTTGAGGGCCACCTCGGTGGCGTTGTACGCCTCGCTGGCCTCCTCGGCCTTCTGGTAGAGCCCTTGCAGGCGGGTGAGGAGTACGCCGACGGACTCGCCGGACGCAGCCGGTTCGGCGTCGGCGGCGGGAACCGGGCCGGCGGTGACGAGCACCGCGGCGATGCAGGCGGCACGAAGCAGCCGATGTGACATGGGATCACCTCCGAGGCGCCCGATGCTGCCACGCCCGATATGACAAATCGCCCAACGGAGTCGGCCGGTCGCCACGCTCACCCGCTTGGCGGGGTCTTTGGGGGCTTGGCGGGGCTCGGCGGGGCTTCGCGGGGTCATGGCCTGGCCGTCCAGGGTGCCGGCGAGGCGCATGGCCCGTACGGCGGGCGCAGGTGGCTGCGGGCGGTGCCGACGGGCGAAAACGCGTTCGGGTGCGGGGGTGTCCTGTGTGATGCTGGCCAGCGATGATCACTTTTGCCCCGCGCCGCAACACCGTTCTCGCCGTCGCCGCCGTAGCGGTCGCCCTCGCCGCGCTGTCGGGCTGCAAGGACGCCCCGAGTGGTGCGGCCGCCCCGGCCGCCCCGGCGGTGCCCGCTTCCCCTTCGGCCGCGCCCGTCACCGGGGCGTTCGACCCCGAGAAGGCCCTCGCCGAGGCCGAGAAGACGCCCTACGCGGCTTCCATGAAGATCACTACCGAGATCGCCGGCCGGGAGGTGTCGATCACGACCGCCCGGTCCAACGTCAACACGCAGTTCACCGGTCGGATGGAGATCCGTTCCACGGACGCCGTCCCGGCCGCCCAGGCCATGTGGGTGGAGGGCGTCACGACGGCCGACGCCCACTACATCCGCAACCGCGCCAAGGAGGGCAGCGGGTGGATGAAGATGCCGCGCTCCGCGGACAACGAGGCGAACTACGCGGGGTACGCCAAGCTGCTGATCGCCGCGGGACCCGCTGCACGCAAGGGCATGGAGGACCAGGGCGGGATCCCCGCCTACCACCTCGCGGGGCACCTCGACATCGACCAGGTGGCCTCCGTCGATGCGCGCACGCACCGTTCGATGAAGGCCAAGGGTGTCACCGGCTTCGAAATCGACCAGTGGATCGACGGCCAGGGCCGCACCATCCGCTTCGAGCAGCGCATGGATGTGCACGGCATGAAGGGCGTCAACAAGGCCACCTTCAGCGAATTCGGCCCCGTCGAGACCTTCGCCGCACCCACCGGCTGACCAGAAGCCCCTGACCGGGCCCCCCGCCGAGTGCCGGGCCGGTCGTGGCCTTCGTCCTCCTCACCCCCGGCCGCCGCCGTTCCGGTCGGCCGGTGTGGCACCGAGGCTTCGCCGCCCTGCTGTGCCGTCGCGCTCGCCCTCTCCATGCGGAGCCTGCTCCATGGCGGCCGTCGTCAGCCGCGCAGCAGGCGGGCCTTGGCCGCCGTGAACTCCTCCGGGGTCAGCAGGCCCTCGCGGGTCAGGTCGGCCAGTTGGGTGAGCTCCGCCACCAGGCCGGCCGAGGGCGTCGGCCCGCTGGTGGGGACGTCCTCCGGGCGGGTGCCGGCGCGCGCCTGGGCGAGAGCCTCGTCCACCACCGGCTCCTGCTCGGCAGGCTCCAGCGGCTCCCGTTCTGATTCCGCTTCCAGCTCTGATTCCAGCTCCGGCTCCGGTTCCGCGGGTTCCCCCTCAGGCCAGGTCCAGGTCGGCGCCACGGCCGGTCCGCCCGCGGCCTGTACCGCCCGCGCCAGCAGGCCCCGCCGCGGTGGTCCGTCCGGGCCGACCGCGCCTGCCGTGGCCTCCATCGCCCCGGCCGCCCGCGCCAGCAGGCCCCGTAGCAAAGGGTGTCCCGCCGGGCGGTCGGCCGCGCGGACCGTCGCTCCCACCGGTCGGATGAACATCAGGCCACCCCTGCCCGGGGGTCCGCCGGGACCCGGTCCTGCGGGATGCGGACCGAGCCCACGATCCGCCCGCCCGCCGCCCGTACGGCGATCGCCGCGTCCTCGGCCCACACGTGCTCGACCACCAGCAGCAGCGCGCAGCTCCCGCGCTCCAGCAGGCCCGCCGCCTCCTCCACGTCCTCCGGCCCGATCAGCCGTGCCACGTCCCGCCCCGTCAGCAGGCCCTGCAGTTCCACGAACTCGTCGAACTCGGCCGCCAGTACGTCCCCCGACGCCGTCCTCGTCGCCACGAGTCCGTCGATCAGCCGGACCACCCCGGTCTTGCGCAGCCCCATCACGGCTTCGACCGCCGGGACCCGCAGCTGCTCCTCCGGGAAGGCGAGGACGATGAATTCCACAGGCCCCATGCGCCTCGGCTCCTCACTTCCGACCGTTTGTGACGACTCTTCGGCACACTATGACATAAGCGGACATACCATCCGTTCGCTTGCTACGTTTCGGTGTATGACCGCTCTGACGGCAAAGGTGGCGGAGCCCGCCCCGCCCCCGCCCCCCGGCGCCGGCGCCCCCAAGCGCCGCGGCGTCGAACTGACGCTCCTCGCCGGCGCGGTCCTGATCTCCGTCCTCGGTCACCTCTACGTCGGCCTGGCGACCGCCGGCCGCATCCCCGACCAGGCCGCACGCTACGCCGCGGGCCTCTCCGCGGCCGCCCTGCTCGCGCACCTCGCCGTCCGGTTCAGGGCCCCCTACGCCGATCCCCTCGTACTGCCGATCGCGGTCCTGCTCAACGGGCTCGGCCTGGTCCTCATCCAGCGCCTCGACGTGACCACCCCCGGCCACCTCACCGCCGGGGACCAGCTCCTCTGGTCCGCGCTCGGGACGGCGCTCTTCGTCCTCGTCGTCGCACTGCTGCGCGACCACCGCGTGCTCCAGCGCTACGCGTACCTCTCGGTCGCCGTCGCCCTCGTCCTGATGCTCATCCCCGTCTTCTTCCCGGCGGTCAACGGCGCGCACATCTGGATCCGCTTCGCCGGACTCTCCTTCCAGCCGGGGGAGTTCGCCAAGATCCTGCTCGCCGTGTTCTTCGCCGCGTACCTCGCCGCGAACCGCACCGCCCTCGCCCTCACCGGCCGCCGGCTCTTCTGGAAGCTGCGCCTGCTCCCCGGCCGCGTGCTCGGACCGATCCTCGCGATCTGGCTGCTCAGCGTCGGCGTGCTCGTCCTGGAACGGGACCTGGGGACCTCGCTGCTCTTCTTCGGACTGTTCGTGATCATGCTGTTCACCGCCACCGGGCGGATCGGCTGGATCGCGATCGGACTGCTGCTCGCCGCCCTCGGCGCGTACGCCGTCGCAACCTTCGAGCCGCACGTGAACAGCCGCGTGGACGACTGGCTGAATCCTTTGGCCTCGATCGAGCGCGGTGAGGGCCCCGGTCAGCTCGCCCAGTCCCTGTTCGCCTTCGGCGCCGGCGGCCTGCTCGGCGCCGGCCTCGGCCACGGCCAGTCCTTCCTCATCGGCTTCGCCGCCAAGTCGGACTTCATCCTCGCCACCGCCGGCGAGGAGCTCGGCCTCGTCGGCCTCGCCGCGATCCTGCTCCTCTACGGGCTCCTCGTCGCCCGCGGCTTCCGCGCCGGCCTCGCACTGCGCGACCCCTTCGGCCGGCTGCTCGCCACCGGGCTCGCCTCGATCGTCGCCCTCCAGGTGTTCGTCATCGCGGGCGGCGTCACCGGCCTGATCCCGCTCACCGGCATGGCCATGCCCTTCCTGGCCCAGGGCGGCTCCTCCGTCGTCACCAACTGGATCATCGTCGCCCTGCTGGTCCGGCTCAGCGACAGCGCCCGCAGACCTCGCCCCCCAGAGGAGCCGGCCGGGTGATCCGCTACATCCGCTGGTGCGCGTACTTCTGCGCCCTGCTGCTCGTCGCCCTGCTGGTCAACATCGCCCGCGTGCAGGTCTGGGAGTCCGCCGCCTACGGCGCGAACCCGGCCAACAAACGCCCCGCCATCGAGCGCTACGCCGAGCCGCGCGGGGACATCCTGGTCGACGGGCGCGCCGTCACCGGCTCCCGCGACAGCGGCCAGCTGCTGCGCTACGAGCGGACGTACACGAACGGCCCGCTCTACGCGCCCGTCACCGGCTTCTCCTCCCAGACGTACGGGACCAGCTTCGTGGAGCGCGCCGAGGACGCGGTCCTGTCGGGCACGGACCCCGGGCTCTCGGCCTTCCCGCTCTGGTATGAGCTGTCCCGCGGCCGCCCGGCCGGCGGGAACGCCGCCACCACGGTCCGCTCCGGCATGCAGCTGGCCGCGTACACCGGGCTCGCGGGCAAGCGCGGGGCGGTGGCCGCCGTCGAGCCGGCCACCGGGAGGATCCTCGCCCTGGTCAGCAGCCCCTCGTACGACCCCTCGGTGCTCTCGGGCACGGGCACGAAGGTCAAGGAGGCGTGGGCGGCGCTGAACGCGGACCCCGCCCGGCCGATGCTCAACCGGGCGCTGCGCGAGACGTACCCGCCCGGCTCCACCTTCAAGATCGTGACGGCGGCGGCCGCCCTCGACGCGGGCGTGGTCACCGACGTGGACGCGCCGACCCGTACCCCCGACCCCTACCCGCTGCCCGGGACCAGCACCCTGCTGCCGAACGCCGCCACGGGCTGCGAGGACGCCTCGATGGCGGACGCGGTGCAGTGGTCCTGCAACACGGTGATGGCGAAGATCGGAGTACAGGTCGGGCTGCGCGGGATGGTGGAGGCGGCGCGGCGCTTCGGCTTCAACGGCGAGGCGCTGCGCGTGCCCTCATGGGTGTCCCGGTCGAACTTCGACACCGACATGAGCCGGGACCAGCTGGCCCTGTCCTCGATCGGGCAGTTCAACACCAGGGCGACGCCACTGCAGATGGCGCTGGTGGCGGCGGCCGTCGCGAACGGCGGTGAGCTCAAGTACCCCTATCTCGTGGAGCGGACGACCCGGAACGACGGGTCCCAGGTCCGGCGCGGCGACCAGCGCAGCCTCGGCAGGGCGATGAACCCGGCGACCGCCGTGCGGCTGCAGGAGCTGATGGTGAAGGTGGTGGAGAACGGGACGGGTAAGAACGCGGCGATCCCGGGCGCGGTGGTCGGCGGCAAGACCGGCACCGCGCAGCACGGCGTCGGCAACGCGGGTACCCCGTACGCCTGGTTCATCTCCTGGGCCAGGGCCGAGGGCTCGGCCCTGCCGGAGGTGGCGGTCGCGGTGGTGGTCGAGGACGCGTCGGCGCACCGGGGCGACATCAGCGGCAACGGCGCGGCGGCGCCGATCGCGCGAGCGGTGATGGAGGCGGCGCTGGCCACCGGCTGACACCGGGCACCCGGGCGTGTCTCAGCCGGACGTTTTCCCGGCGCCCTCCCGGACGGCGGCCTCGACCTCCGCCACCCGCTCCGCCTCCTCGGCCGCGAACCGCTCGCGGTCCAGGGCCTCGGCGATCTCCTCGTCCTGGCTCATCAGCAGGTCCAGGTTGGAGTCGCCCATCTCGAAGACGCCCATGTCCAGGTACGCCCTCTGCAGCCGCTCACCCCACAGGCCGATGTCCTTCACGCACGGCACGATCCGGCTGAACAGCAGCCTGCGGAACAGGTGCAGGAATTCAGACTGCTCGCTGAGCTGCGCCGCCTCCTTCGCCGGGACGCCGAAGTTCTCCAGGACCTCCACCCCGAGCAGGCGGTCCCGCATCAGGTGGCAGCCCTCGATCACGAACTCCTCGCGCTCGCGCAGCTCGGCGTCCGTCAGCTGCTTGTAGTAGTCCCGCAGCGCCATCCGCCCGAAGGCCACGTGCCGGGCCTCGTCCTGCATCACGTAGGCCAGGAGCTGCTTCGGCAGCGGCTTGGTGGTCGTGTCGCGGATCATGCCGAAGGCGGCCAGCGCCAGTCCCTCGATCAGTACCTGCATGCCCAGGTACGGCATGTCCCAGCGGGAGTCGCGCAGGGTGTCGCCCAGCAGCCCCTGCAGGCTGTCGTTGATCGGGTACAGCATCCCGACCTTCTCGTGCAGGAAGCGCCCGAAGATCTCGGCGTGCCGGGCCTCGTCCATGGTCTGCGTGGCGGAGTAGAACTTCGCGTCCAGGTCCGGGACCGACTCCACGATGCGCGCCGCGCACACCATCGCGCCCTGCTCGCCGTGCAGGAACTGGCTGAAGTTCCAGGCGGTGTAGTGCCGGCGCAGCTCGCCCCGGTCCTTCGCGGTGAGCTTGGCCCAGTGCCGCGTCCCGTACAGCGGCAGGGCCTCGTCGGGGGTGCCCAGTGGATTGTACGGATCCACTTCGATGTCCCAGTCGATGCGCTTGCCGCCGTCCCACTGCTTGTCCTTGCCCTTCTGGTAGAGGGCGAGGAGTCGCTCGCGGCCGTCGTCGTACTCCCAGTTGAAGCGGGCGGAGCCGGAGGCGGGGACGCGCCAGACGGCCTCTCCCGGGTCCTCGGTGTAGAGCTCGTGCGTCGACACTGACGCCCCCTCGTCTCACGTACTGCCGTGCAGGACCGGACAGTTGGCAGCGTCACACGTTGGTAGACGCGGGGTCAACAAGTCGTGCGCGGGGGATTGACGACCTTGCTGACAAGCAGTCTCATAAGTGGTGACCCCCGGTAACTCGACGACGAGGTGTCCGAAGCCATGACGACCGTGACCGAACGAGCCGCGCTCAGGGACGCCCTCGGCCTGCTCAAGGACAGGGAGCAGATCGCCGAGCGCCTGCTCGAATCCTCGGCCAAGCACTCCTTCGACCCCGACAAGGAACTCGACTGGGACGCCCCCACGGTCGAGGGCAAGTACTACTGGCCGCCGGAACTGCTCTCCCTCTACGACACCCCGCTGTGGAAGAAGATGGGGGAGGAGCAGCGCATCGACCTCTCCCGCCACGAGGCGGCGGCGCTCGGCTCCCTCGGCATCTGGTTCGAGATCATCCTCATGCAGCTGATGGTCCGGCACATCTACGACAAGTCCCTGGCCAGCAACCACGTGCGATACGCGCTCACCGAGATCGCCGACGAGTGCCGTCACTCGATGATGTTCGCCCGCATGATCCAGAAGGCCGGCACCCCCGCCTACCCGGTCTCCCGCCTCAACCACAACCTCGCGCGGATCCTGAAGACGGTCTCCACCACCCCCGGCTCCTTCGCCTGCACCCTCCTCGGCGAGGAGATCCTCGACTGGATGCAGCGCCTGACCTTCCCGGACGAGCGCGTGCAGCCGCTGGTCCGCGGGGTCACCCGCATCCACGTCATCGAGGAGGCCCGGCATGTCCGGTACGCCCGCGAGGAACTGCGCCGCCAGATGGTGACGGCCCCGCGCTGGGAGCAGGAACTCACCCGGATCAGCTGCGGCGAGGCCGCCCGCGTCTTCTCCCTCGCCTTCGTGAACCCGGGCGTCTACGACAACGTCGGCCTGGACCGCCGCGAAGCCGTCGCCCAGGTCAAGGCGAGTGGCCACCGGCGCGAGGTCATGCAGAGCGGCGCGAAGCGGCTCACCGACTTCCTCGACGACATCGGCGTCCTGCGGGGAGTCGGCCGCAAGCTGTGGAAGAGCTCGGGCCTCCTGGCGTAGGCCTCCCCGATCCGGGCTGATCGACGGGACACCACCCTGGACGGACCCCGCGGGGCTACCCTGCGGTCATGACCGTACGCGCGTACCGCAGGCTGAGCGTCGAGGAGCGGCGAGCCCAACTCCTCGACGCCGCCCTCTCGCTGTTCGCGCACCGGGCGCCGGAGGAGGTCTCGCTGGACGACGTCGCGGAGGCCGCCGGAGTCTCGCGCCCGCTCGTCTACCGCTACTTCCCGGGCGGCAAGCAGCAGCTGTACGAGGCCGCCCTGCGCTCGGCGGCGGACGTCCTCGAACTGTGCTTCGCCGAACCCCAGCAGGGGCCCCTGACCCGGCGCCTGTCCCGGGCCCTGGACCGCTACCTCGCCTTCGTCGACGAACACGACGCCGGCTTCGCCGCCCTCCTCCAGGGCGGCAGCGTGGTGGAGACCTCCCGCACGACGGCGACCGTGGACGGCATCCGCCGGGCCGCCGCGGACCAGATCCTCCTCCACCTGGGGGTCCCGGCACCCGGCCCCCGGCTGCGCATGATGGTCCGTACGTGGATCACGGCGGTCGAGGCGGCCTCCCTCATCTGGATCGACGAGGGCAAGCAACCGGAGGTCGGCTCCCTGCGGGACTGGCTGCTGGACCAGTTCATCGCCCTGCTGACGGCCACCGCGGCCACGGACCCCGAGACGGCGGCGGCCGCCCGCGCCGCCCTGGCCCTGGAATCGGCGGACGGCCCGGTCGGGGTCCTGGCCCGCCGCGTCATCCCGGTGGTCTCCGAGGCCGCCCACCTGCTGTGACACTGGTGGGGTGAGAAGCCAACCGACCCCGTTCGAGGGCGGCCCGATGGACGGCCGGGTCCTCCCGATCCTCCTCGGCCCGACCGGACACCCCCCGAAGTGGTACGAGATCCCCGTCCCGACACCGGACGGCCCGCCGACCGTGCTCCTGTACGAACGCGTCCCGTCGGGCTACTCGAAGCGGCTGGGCCTGCAGAAGGGCTGGAAGTACTGCCACGTCCCGGCGGGCTCGAAGCCGAAGATCCGCTGGCCCTGGACGAAACCCCCACGCGCCTGAGCCCCTGCCCCGGGACGCGGGGACACCGCCCTGGCACCCGCCCGGACTCCCGCCCCGGGCGCTGGCCCGGACCCCTGCCCCGGGCGCTGGCCCGGACCCCTGGGGCGCTGCCCCGGACCCCTGGGGCGCTGCCCCGACCTCATGGCCGTACGGGCGCGGGACCGGGCCCGCGGTTCGCCGGGCCCTGCGGTTGCGCGGGCACCCGTAGGATCTGCTCGCGCGTCGGCAGCATGGTGCGCTGCTTCTCGTCCCAGGACCAGGCGGTGATCAGCTCGTAGCCGCGGTTCCCGCTGGGCACCCGCAGGATCACGTCCAGCCCGGCCAGTTCCACCGAGATGACGGTCTCCGTCGTCGCCATGATCCGGTTGAGCCGCCCGTCCGGGTCCGCCGTGTACACGCTTACGGACATCATCTTGTCCGGGAACTCGATGCCGACGATCAGCTCGTCCTTGCCGTTGCCCGTGAGGTCCCGGTAGTACGGCGTCAGGACTGGGCACGACCCCGGCTCCGCACCGTCCTTTCCGCACGCGTTGATCGCGGCCGCGGTCTCGGCAGGCATCCCGTCCGCGCCGGACAGGGCCTTCGGATGGGCCCGCAGTTCCGCCTGGACGAGGGCCACCGGGTCGACGTCATGCACGTTCTGGTTCCGGACGGGCGGGAGCCCCTTGACGTACTCGGGCGGCGCGCCCCCGGGATCCGCGGGTGGGACGGTCGCCCCCCGCCGATCGGGCCACAGGTGTACGGGTCCGCTCGCGGTCGGGGTGGAGCCGGCGGCGACCAGCCCGCCGGTGTCCCCACAGCCCGCCAGCAGAGGCAGGACCGCAATCAGTGCGAGGGCGGGCAGGGCGTGGAGCGCGGCCGCACGGAAGCGAAACCTGCGAAGCCTGTTCACAGCCTCCTGTGCCCTTCCGTCCGCGCTACGACGACGACCCGATCACGCCAAGCCTATGCGGAGACAATCCCCTTTCAACCATGTTGGTGGATTGCGGCCGTTGAGACCTTGAAGCCGGCCGTTGAAGCCCTCGAAGCCCGGAAGGCGTCGAAGGCGAGGGCGTCGAGGGCGTCGGGTGCGTCGGGTGCGTCGGGTGCGTTTCAAGGGTGGGAGCGCGAGGTGTCAGCTGTCCGTGCGCCCTCGCCGCAGCATCGCGAAACCGAGCCCGGCGGCGCCGATCGCGGCGATGCCTCCGCCCGCCGCGAGCAGCAGCACGCCTTCGCCCGGCCCGTCGGCCAGCGTGCTCAGGCGTCGCCCGGCGGCGGACTCGGCGCCGAGGGCACGGGTGTCGCCGGCGGCCGCCTTCTGCGGAGCCGACGCCGGCACGACCTGCCCGCTGCGGGTCCCGGTCTTGTGTCCGTCGCCCGCGACGACGTGGCCGGCGCCCTGCGCCGGGGTGTCGCCCACCCAGGAGGTCAGCCGCCCGGACGAGTCCAGAGCGGCGTGCAGGTCCCCGGCGCCCCCGAAGCCGGTGACTCCGTCACGGCTGGTCAGCGTGGCGGCCTTGGCGCCGTCGGCGGTGAGGATCTCGGCCTGGTACCCGCCCCTGGCCGTCCGGTAGACCTTCGCCGTGGAGACCCCGTCCGCGAGGGAGAGGCTCTTGACCAGCGTCCGCTGCGGCGCCGAGGAGTGCGCGGCCGAGACCGCGGGCACCCCCTCGGCCAGCGCGGCGGCGGTGGGCAGCGCCAACAGGCTCCCGGCACATGCGGTCACGGCGGCGGCGCGAACGAGAGTGCGGCGGCTGACGGTGCTCACGGGAAGTCCTTCGGTGCGGGTCAGGGCCTGGCGCGTCCAGACGGGACAAAGCTAGGCGTCGGCCATTGCGGCCGAGCCCCGGACGTGTAACAGCGAAGTCGCAAGGTGCCGTCGGAGTCGTTACACGACCGAGGGATTGCCGTGCAGCGCCCCGGCTGCTCCCATGGACGGCGGGGGTGAGGGCGATGCGCGGACTCAAGGTACTGCCGAGCGGCCGGCCCGGCCGCGGCCGGCTGTACGTCAACCTGCCCGACGGGCAGGCGGTGGCCTGGTACGACCGGCAGGCCAACCGGATCAGCGTGCTCGCGGACGATCAGCGCGAGGCAATCCTGGCAGTGCTGCGCCCGTACCTGAGCGGGACCGTCTCGATCGGCCCGCCCCCGGTCCCGACCCCGGCCGACCTGCGGCGCCTCGCCCTGCCGCCGGACGCCGACCTGGCCCCGAACCGCCCGGGGGAGACCCTGCTGGGCGAACTGGAACACGCCCCGGCGGGCACCCGGGCCCGGAACCGGCTGCGCCAGGACCTGACCGCACAGCAGCGGATCGGCGACGCCTTCGACGCCCTGGAGCCGGAAGGCTGGAGGACCTTGCACTGCGTCCCGCTCCCGGGCCTGGGCCGCATGGACCACCTGCTCATCGGCCCGGCCGGGATCTTCTGCGTCCGCACGGTCCCGAGCCGCCGCCAGCGCGCGGTGGTCGGCGACCTCCTGCTCACGGTCGGCCGTGCGGAACCCCGCCCGGACCCCCGCTGGATCCGCCGCGCGGCGGCCCGCACCGCCCTGGCCCTGGCCGCCGAGGTCACCCCGGCCCTGGCGGTGGTCGACGCCTCCCGCGTCGAAACGGCCCCGACCGTCCGCGACATACGCATCCTTCAGCCCCTGACGGCCACTTCGAACCTCAAGACGTCCCCCATCACACTCGAACCGCCGGACGTCGAAGCCCTGTTCGCCCAGGCCCGCGACACCAGAACCTGGCTGGACGACCCCCACCGCCGCCCACACCCCCGCCGCTAGGGCGTGTCCTTCGGATCGGGCCGGGCCGGCGCTGCCCGGCACCGCGCCCCGCGGCGTTGTCGGGGCTCGCAAGTGCGTCCAGTACGAAGCGAGCTCCTCCGCCTTGCGATGCACGGCACCCCACAACGCAGGCTCGGCCGACACGATCCGAAAGCCACGCGCCGGCCCTCCCTCGACCACCCGGCCACGCGCCCGCCCGGCCTGCCCGCCCTTCCCGTCAGGCGGAGGACCGCTTCCGTGGCGTCGCCGCCTTCTTCGCGGCCGCACCCGTCTTCTTCGCGGCCGCGGCCGCGGTTGTGGACTTGGCAGCTGACTTGGAAGTGGACTTGGAGGTGGACTTGGTCGCGGCCGAAGTGGACTTCGCCGCCGCCGACTTGCCCGTCGTGGCCTTCTTCTTCGATGTGGCCGACGCCGCCGTCTTCTTGGCCGAAGCCGCCGTCGACTTCTTCCCGCCCACCTCCTTCGGCGTCGCCGCAGCCGAGCTCGCAGTGGAGCCCGCGGCCGCCCGCTTGCGCCCGATCGGGGTCACCTCCGCCTCCGCCTCGGCCTCCACCTCGCCACCCTCCCCCCGCGAAGCCTTCGCCGCCCGCACGCTCTTCTCCAACGCCGCCATCAGGTCGATCACCTGCCCCCCGGCCGGCTGCACCACGGGCTCCGCCGGCTCGAACGCCCCACCCGCCTTCGCCGCGAGCATCGCCTCCACGGCGTCCCGGTAGTCATCGTGCAGCGACGCCATCTCCACCTCGCCCAGCGTCGCCATCAGCGCGTCGGCCAGGTCCAGTTCGGCGTCCCGCACCGACACCTCGACGTCCGGTGCCACGCCTTCCGGCGCCCGGATCTCGTCCGGCCACAACAGCCCGTGCATCGCGATCACGTCGTCGACGACCCGCAGCATGCCGAGCCGTTCCCGCCCCCGCAGCGCGTACTTGGCGATCGCGACCTTCCGGCTCCGCTTCAGCGCCTCCCGCAGCAGCGTGTACGGCTTCGCCGCCGTCGCCCCGTTCGCCGCGAGGTAGTACGCCGCGTCCATCTGCAGCGGATCGATCTCGTCCGCCGGCACGAACGACATGATCTCGATCGTCTTGGCGGTCGCGAGCGGCAGCTGCGCCAGGTCCTCATCGGTGATGGGGATGATCGACCCGTCGGCCTCCTCGTACCCCTTGCCGATCTCGGCGCTCGGCACCTCCTCGCCGTCCAGCTCGCACACCTTGCGGTAGCGGACCCGACCGCCGTCGGCGAGGTGGATCTGGCGGAAGGAGATCGAGTGGCTCTCGGTCGCGTTCACCAGCTTGATCGGAATGCTGACCAGGCCGAAGGAGATCGCGCCGTTCCAGATGGATCGCATAGCCCGGTTCCTCCCGTTTCATGGCAGTCTCATCGTATGACGCCGATCACTTTGGTGGAGGGCCGTCGCATCGCGCTCAGCAATCTCGGCAAGGTCCTGTACCCGGAGACCGGTTTCACCAAGGGCGAGGTGCTGCACTACTACGCCACCGTCGCGGCCACCCTCCTGCCGCACATCCACAACCGCCCGGTGTCCTTCCTGCGCTATCCCGACGGACCCGAGGGGCAGCTCTTCTTCACGAAGAATCCGCCGCCCGGCACACCCGACTGGGTGACGACCACCCCCGTGCCCCGCTCCGACGAGCCCTCCGCCGAACAGGTGGTCGTCGCCGACCTGCCCTCCCTCATGTGGGCGGCCAACCTCGTCGTCGAGTTCCACACCCCCCAGTGGCCGGCCGGCAGCCCCGCCGTCGCCGACCGCCTGATCATCGACCTCGATCCCGGTCCGCCCGCCACCGTCGTCGAGTGCTGCACCGCCGCGCTCTGGCTGCGCGAGCGGCTCGCCGCCGACGGCCTCGACGCGTACGCCAAGACCTCCGGCTCCAAGGGCATGCACCTGGCGGTGTCGCTGGAGCCGACCCCGTCCGAGCGGGTGTCCGCGTACGCGAAGATGCTCGCCCAGGAGGCCGAGCGCGAGCTCTCCGAGCTCGTGGTGCATCGCATGGCCAAGGCCCTGCGCCCCGGCAAGGTCTTCGTCGACCACAGCCAGAACGCCGCCGCCAAGACCACCGCCGCGCCCTACACGCTGCGCGCGCGGGCCCGCCCGACCGTGTCCGCGCCCGTCTCCTGGGAGGAGGTCGAGGCCTGCCGGAGACCCGAGGACCTGGTCTTCCTCGCCGACGACATCGCGCCGCGCCTCGCCCGCGACGGGGACCTCTTCGGCCCGCTGACGGACCCCGACCACGCGGGGAGACTGCCCGGGAGGCGACGGTGATCCAGGTCGCGCTCGCCGCAGCCGTACGCACCCTGCCGCGCGGGGCGGGACTGGCGTACGAGCCGAAGTTCGACGGGCACCGCCTCGTCGTCCAGCGCTCGGCGACCGACGTGACCCTCCAGGCGCGTTCCGGCCGGATCGTGACCAGCGCCTTCCCCGATCTGGCGGCGGCCGCGCTGCAGTTGCCCGCCGGGACGGTCCTCGACGGGGAGGTCGTCGTCTGGAACGCGGGCCGCACGGACTTCGCGCTGGTCCAGCGACGGGCGGCGGCCACCGCGGCCCGGGCCGCGGTGCTCGCGCAGAGCCTGCCGGCCTCGTACGCCGCCTTCGACGTCCTGGAACTGGCCGGGCTCGACCTGCGCACCCGCCCGTACGAACGCCGCCGGGCGCTCCTGGTCGACCTGCTCCTCCCGCTGGGCCCACCCCTCCAGCCGGTGCCGATGACGACCGACCCGGAAGTAGCCGCGCTCTGGTACGAGACCCTTCCCGCCAGCGGCATCGAGGGCCTCGTCGTCAAGCGGCTGGACCAGACCTACCCGGCCGGGCGGCGCGGCTGGCAGAAGCTGCGGCACACGGACGTCCGGGACGCGGCGGTGATCGGCTACACCGGCACCCCGCGCCGACCGCTCGCCCTGGTGCTCGTGCTGCCGGTCGGGGACGAGACCCCGCTCGTGTCGAGCCCGCTGAGCGCGGCGCTGCGCGCGGAGGTCGCGTCGGAGCTGGCCTCACGCGGGACGCCCGCCCCGCCCACGGAGACGATCACGGCCATCGGACTGGGGGAGGTGCCCTTCCGTCCTCTCGACCCACCCCTCACGGCGGAGGTCCGGCACGCCTCGACCCGTCACCCGCCGCCGGAGGTCCTCCGGCTGCGAACGGACCTCTGACCCGTGCGGAAGGCACGGGCCAGTTCGGGCGGCGGCCCGGCGGCCCGGGGGCCCGGCGGCCCGGGGGCCCGGCGGCCCGGGGGCCCGGCGGCCGGTGGGCCGGTGGGGCGGGACGTCAGGGCGTCAGGAGTGCGCGCCACGCCCAGCGTCCGGGGGCGCCCCGGGCTGGGGGTGCGGACCGGGCCCCTCGACGTGCTTGTACCCGGACTCGCGCTCGGCCCGGACGTCGTCCGGGTGGCTGGAGGTGGTGGATCCGAAGTTTCCGTACCCCTGCATCTCGTGGGGCCTCAGCCCGTCCTTGGGGAACTCCACGGGGTCCCGCTCCTCGCGTACCTCGTGGACCGCCCCGCCGTCGGGCAGATGCGGCTGGTCCTCGACGGCGGGCGGTGGCGGCTCCTTCGCCCGAACCCGCTGCCCCAGCTTGAAGCCGCCGAGCAACATGCCGACGACGGCCAGTCCGGCGAACAGGAACCACGCGATGTCGGTGAGGATCGCGTCCACACTCAGGATCGTGTCCATACGCCCAGTTTCGCGCACTCAATCCCGATATGCGCACTTCCATCCAGAACCCTGTCACCCTGTGCCGCTCAAGACCCGGATCCCAGGCCCCCCACCCCCCACGCCGACGGCCGAATGGCCCAACGCACGGTCACTGCGGCGGGGCGTGGTCGGACGGCGACAGCTGGCGGCTCGGCGGATCAGGGGACAGGCAACCAGGCATCCGGCGCCCCGGCACACCGACGGGCAGCGCCCAGGTGCACCGGCGCCCGCCCCGGCGCACCAGACAGCCGGCGGGCCCGAGACAGGGCGGCCAGCCGATCGGCGAAACGGGTTCCAGCCCGACCGGCGGTCCCCGGGCGCCGGCCCCAGGAACCGCCGGTCGGCGCAGGGAGCAGCAGACCGGCTGCCGCGTAGACAGGGACCGGCAACGCGGCCGGCGAGCGACCGAACGACCGAACGGCCGAGCGACCGAGGACCGGGCCTCCGCGGCCTCAGCGACCAGGAGGACCCGCCCAGCCCCCAGCGGAGGAAGCCGACCGGCCAGCCGGTCGGACTCTCCCGGGATACCGCAGGGGCGTCGGCTCGGCTACGGGTTGAGCGGCCCCTCCGCGTCCCGCAGCGCGCCGGCCGTGCGTGCCCCCAGCACCCCCAGGATCTCGGCGCAGATCGCCAGCGCGGTCTCCGCGGGGGTACGGGCGCCGAGGTCCAGGCCGATCGGGCCGTGAACAAGGGCCAGCTGAGCCTCGCCCACCCCCGCGGTGATCAATCCCTCCCGGCGCCGCGCCGTCGTACGCCGCGATCCGAGCGCCCCGATGTACGGAACCCCCGCGGCCAGCGCGTCCCGCAGCGTCGGCACGTCGAACTCCTCGTCGTGGCTCAGCATGACCACGCACGCGGCGTCCCGGCGCGCCTCGATCGCCTTGGCGGCCTCCTCCCGGCTGGTGACCAGTACGGCCTCCCATCCCAGCAGCAGCGCCTGCCGCTCGATGATCTCGGCCAGTTCACCGCCCCCGCCGATGACCACGTACGGGGCGGACGGATACGCCTCGACCAGCACCAGCCCGGACTCCCCGTACAGCGCGTCCCGCCCGGCCCGCCGGGTGGCCAGCAGCTCCCCGGCCCGCCGCCCGGCATCGTCACGTACCGCGTCCGTAGCCCGTACGACCTCACTCGACGCCTGGTCGGCGGCCTCGTTCAACCGGGTCACCAACGCCACCCCGACCCCCTCACCGAGCAGCTCCCACCACTCGGCCGGGATCGCCGCGAGCGGCTGGATCAGCACCTCGGCCTGCCCGCCGCACGTCAGCTTCGCCGCCACGGCCTCGGCCCCGCGCACGGACACCTCGCACACCCGCGCCGTGGCCGCAGTCCCCGTGGCCCCAGTCCCCGTGGGCCCAGTACCCGTGACCCCGGCCCCCATGGCCCCGGCCTCGGCGACCAGCTCGGCGTCGAAGACCCCCCGGTACAGGGAGCCGACGCACTCCCCCCGCGCATCGACGAGCACGGCCCCGCCCGGATCCCGCGGCCCGAACCCCTGCTCGGTCACCGGCCGGGCCAGATACCCCGCCCGCCCCTCGGCCAGCCACTGCCGCGCCGTCTCCACCAGCTCACGCATCCGCCGCCCCATCCTCCTGCGAGCTACTCCCCGCAAAGCGCCAGGTCAACGGCACAATGCGGCCTGAGGAACCACCCTAAGCACGCCGCTTACCCCTACCCACCCCCCAAAACCCACAGACACCGCCCCGCCTCCCTCGTACAGACCACCGGAATACCGCCGTCGCCGGCACGACGGAAAATCGAGTGGACGGAGCGACCGTGTTGCGCGGACGCCGCCGGAACCACCGCGGCGCAGCGAAAGGGAACCGACCGAACCGTGAAGACCTCCAAGCGCACCTTCCAGTCGCTGTCGGTGCGCAACTTCCGGCTGTTCGTCCTCGGGCAGCTCCTGTCGGTGACGTGCACCTGGATGATGGTCATCGCGCAGGACTGGCTGGTGCTGGAACTGTCGGGGGACTCGGCGACGGCCCTGGGCGTTGTGACGGCGATGCAGTTCACGCCCGTACTCCTGCTGACCCTGTACGGGGGCCGGCTGGCGGACCGCTACGACAAACGGCGCATCCTGCTGCTCGCGAACCTGGCATCGGGGGTCCTCGCGCTGGTCCTGGGACTGTGGTTGCTCATCGGCGACGTGCGGCTGTGGCACATCTGGATCTTCGCGCTCGCCCTCGGCACGGTGAACTCGGTGGAGGCGCCCACCCGCATCTCCTTCGTGAGCGAGATGGTGGGCACCGAGCTGCTGCCCAACGCGTCGGCGATGAGCGCGGCGTACTTCAACGTCGCACGCGTCGTCGGTCCGGCGATCGCGGGCTTCCTCATCGCCCGCCTCGACGTGGCGGCGGTCGTCCTGATCAACGCCGTCAGCTACCTGGGGACGGTGGTGAGCGTGGCCCTGATGCGGCCGTCGGAACTCCACCGGGCGGCCGTGCGACCGCGCAAGGCCGGGGTCGTGGACGGCCTCCGCTACATCGGCGGGCGCCCCGACCTCATCCTGCCGATGGCGCTGGTAGGCGTACTCGGCCTGGTCGGCTTCACCTTCCAGCTCACGCTTCCCCTCCTGGCCAAGACGGAGTTCCACACCGACTCGACCGCCTTCGGGCTGCTGAGCAGCTCGCTGGCGGCGGGTTCCCTGCTGGCGGCCTTCGTGACCACCGCGCGGCGCGGTCGTCCCACGGCGCTCGTCGTGACCGGCTCGGCGCTGGCGTTCGGAGCGCTGGAGGCCGTCACGGGCCTCGCCCCGACCCTGCCCGCGGCCTGCGTCCTCCTCGCTCTCACGGGCTTCGCGATGATGTATTTCGCGCAGGCCTCCAACCATCGCGTCCAGCTCGGTTCGGACCCCGCCTACCGGGGCCGCGTGATGGCCCTCTACACGCTGATCTTCCAGGGCACGACCCCCCTGGCCGCCCTCCTGACCGGCTTCCTCTCGGAACACTGGGGCCCCCGCTGGGCCCTGTACACGGGCGGCCTGATCTCCCTGACGGCAGCGGCCGCCGCCCTCCCCTTCACCCGGCGATCAGCCCGCACGCCCCCGTCGGCGGACGACCCCAACCCCCCAGCCACACCTACCGGTTCCCACCGTTCCCCAGTCCACACCCCGCACCCGAAAGACCCGATGTCGTAGGGCCCGTCGAGGAGCGGCCACGCCGACCGGCCGCCCGTCCCGATCTCGCCGACCGGAGCAGGGCGGCTGTGCTGCGCCGCCGGGCTCCGCGGATGGCTGCCGCCAACACCACTTGTCCTTGATCGGGACTCGTTTCCCGCCCGGGCCGAAGAGCGTCTGCCCCTCAGTCGCGTCCCCCTCAAGAGAGGCCAATGGCTGTGCCAGCTCTGCGGTATGACGTCATCGGCCGCAACCTTCCCCAAGCTGTTCGCCGGGACCGCGAGCTGCTCCACAGCGTGGGAAGTACTGCTCAATCTGTACGCGAGCGCCTCGACGGCGGCCAGGAGGTGCCCTACCGCCGCGCGAGCACGCGGGTTCACGAGCGAGTGGCGATCCGCTGCGGTCCCTGGACCGGTCGGGAGCCCCCTGTGTCTCCCAAGATCCTCTCCCGCGAATAGTCCACAAACTCTGGCCTGAGGTTGCACAGGGTGGCAGTTGGCCGCACATACGCGAAGACCCCGGCTTCAGCGTTCGCTGATGGCGGGGTCTTTGGGCACTTCCTGCGAAGTGCCCCCGGCAGGATTCGCACCTGCGCACACGGCTCCGGAGGCCCCGCGCGGCCGCGGCATTCCAGCAGGTCAAGGGCTTTGATCCGGTTGGCGACGCCTGTCCAGTCCACGAGTAGGTCGCTAAGTCATGTTCTGGTCGGCGATGCGCGTACCTGCATACGATCAACGCGATGTTGCTGGTATCCCAGTCACAGCTCCCGCCGCGGCCCATTTGTAAATCAAAGGAACGGATCTACATCAGAATCCTCCATTGGGGCGTTCTGGCGATCTCGCAGCATAGAAAGCCCCTCGGCCCCCATAGCGAATGTCACGTTAGAGTCTGCGGTTATGGCTTCTTGTAGCTCTATTCTCCCGCCGAAACTTTTTGGTGAAACATCCGGGAGGGTAAGGAAGATGCTTACGCCGACAGAAGATCCTTCTCGCGCGATACGCTGACTCAGGAGTGAAGCCTCGTCGCTTATGGTGAATAGGTGTTGAGCCTCCTCGATAGCCACAAGGATGGCCGGAAACTCGGCGGTTGGCTCACCGTAATCGCCCTTCTTGGTTCGCGTCTCCATGACGCCGACCGCAGCCTTAAGGATGTTAAGGGAGCGCTCTAGGTCATTTCCTGAGAACCAGTCGATGGCGCCAGATTTTCGTAGGGGTTTGAAATGTTTCTGGCTTGGTGCCCAATCCATGAGCCACAGGACGTATTTCCCGCTCATTAGTGCACCAAGGAGAATTATTGTTAGCGAGTTACTTTTCCCGACATTCCTCCCTCCGGCAATAACTCCGTGAGTTACGCCGCGGCCGGGCCTGTGGAGCGGAATCTGTACCAGCGTGCCATCGCGGTACTTTCCGGTCGTCACCATCCCCGTTTCGGGATCATATAGCGGGACCGATGGGTCGAGAGGGAGTGTTTCGGTATGGAATCCATCCTGGGATTCGATATAGCGCCAGTATCGCGCGGCCTCGTGATCCCCTATCTCTAGATAAATGGACGCGAGGTTTGATGCGGCGCTCCCGTTGCCGCTTTCGGCGAGCGGTTCCCACGCGGCAATCGCGTAATCGTTTTCCCCGGCCATGTACGCGCGCATACCTATAAGCCATCGGTCATCGTCGTCCGGGCACAGGTTTAACGCTTCATTCCAGATTGATTTCGGAATGTCGCGCCGGTTGGCTTTGTCGCGAGATATGGCATCAGGGAGGTAGTCGAATGCGCGCCACGTGCCTTCGTCTTCGCCTGGAACGAGCAGTCCAGAAACTCCGTACTGAACATCTGTAGCCCATTTTTTTGCGTCAGTCCAGCTCTCCGGGCGCAGCGTTGCGCTGGGGAGATACTGAAAATGCAATTCCTCTAGCACTTCAAGGTCCACGGCTGCATTGAATCCCGCACGCGCGAGATCGACGCTCGCCTGAACAAGGGCAGCCCCTCTTGGATTCCCGCCCACTCTCTCGGCGCTGCGCCATGTTTTCATCAAAGCGGGGCCAGCTGCCAGATATTCGGATATGCCGAATGTGGCGCTATGCGTGATTGCTTCAGCCAGTCGGTCATCTGAAACCCTAGAGGCCCTTCGGATTTCATTGCTGCTCCAAAGTCGGGCAATCCGTATGGGTGTCACTGCCCTCAGGAGTCTGTTCCCGATCTGGAGAGATGATTCTTTCGTTTTATCTTGCTTCGGGTTTGAGTAGGTTTCAAATAGGTCGTCCTGCATAGTGGCGACGACCGCTACCTTCATCCTCGCCAGGGCGGCTAGGAGGGAGGTGTTCATTCCCTCCTGACCAAGGAAACCTTCCAAATCGTCAAGCCACACAAGGAATTTTCCGCTCGGGGTGGAGCGCAGGAGATCCATCACGGGCGTAAGGCGAGAACCGCGAGCAGGCGCATATATTGCATGGTTCGGCATGCATCGCTGGATTCCATGGAACGCTGTCCTGGTTTTGCCGGAAGTTGAATCGCCGGTCAGTAGAACCATGCCGCCGTGAGTGGCGGCACGTTTCATCTGCGTTGCGACTTCTTTATCTGTGTCGCGCAGGATGTAGGGAGGCAATTTGGCCTGGCCGTCCAGAGCGCGTGCCTTGTGCACGCCCATGGTCAGCGCATCGACTTCGTGCACCCGTGGCCAGTCGGCAACCTTTGGAGCCGTTTCACCATCTAGTGAAATATGTATCTGGGGATTGGTGATGATTGGAGCCAGTGCGTCTCCGCCTATGGCGACTGAGGCATCCCCCGATGCAAGTATCTCTTTTCGTCGCATCGTGCGCCTCAGTTGGATGTGTCGGATTCGCTAGAGACGTCACCAATCGCGTCTCCGCCGATCGCGATACTCCCCGGGCCTGCTGATCGGATTCCCTCGGTCCCGGGACCTGGCAAGTTTTGAGTCACTGAGCCGCGCACCCGAGTCTTCACGTTCCCGTGAGTAGAACCTCCGACAGCTACGCTTCCAGCACCATCTGCTGCCACGGTCACACCATGTCCCTCGGGCTTCGTGAGCCACACCTGTGCGCCAACGCCCAGGATGACTAGGGCGCCAAGGGACACCCACCAAGCAAGCCCCGTCTGGTCTGTTGCTACGTTCGTAACTACGCCTATTGTGGCGGCAATTACTACCGATGCCCCAGCGATGAGACCACGCTTCAAGGACATTGACACAGGCCCTCCTCCTAGCAACGCTGCTGTCTGAAGGATCACGGTATCGCTCTATGCCCCCCATGCCTACGGTGCTTTGAGGCGTCACCGGCGCCGAGGAGGCCTCTAGGTGCCCGCGAGTAGCAGATCCGGGATGACAGCCCCCACCCCGAACCACAACGAAGCCGCGGCCGCACGACTGGCGCCCGCATCCCAGAGCCAAAGCGCCCCCGCCGGAGGCATCAGTTCTGACGGCAGCTCACCGATCAGGCCGGGCTCGTCCAGCCCATCAAGTCCGTAGCCACTGGCGCGCGGCCGGCGTCCCGGGCTGGAGCGGGGCGCAGAGCAGGAGCGCAGGCCCCGGGGTGACCGGCGGGCGACGCCGCCTTGGCGGCGGAGCGCCCTCGATGAAGTGGGGAAAGTTGTACCGCGTGGGCGCTCTTGTGGCTCTCCTGGTCCGCTGCTGCCATGGCGTGAGCGTCGCTGTGAGCATCAGGGGGGATGAATGGACGAGCTGCGGGCCACTTCGTGGAAGCGGTACGGACATGACCGTCTGTACGTGAACCTGCCGGACGGTACAACGGTGGCGTGGGCGGACCGTACGACCGGAGAGATCACGTTCTTACGTACCGGCTACCAGGACGCCGTCGTGGATGCGCTGGCTCGCCAGGGGGCTTACGTGCCATCGCCTTCTCCGGACGTCGCTTCTGGGCCGACACTGCCTCCCCTGACGCCAGAGAACGATCTCACTTCGAACCGTCCCGGTGAGGAGTTGCGGAAGCGACTTGCCGACACTGGACCGGGCCTCCTGGGGCGCATGCTTGCCCGGATGCTCCGACGTCGGCCCGACGGGGACTCATGGCGGACAGGATTGGTCGGCGAGCGCCGAGTTGGAGATGAACTGGAGCGACTGACGCGCCAGGGGTGGCGTGTGCTGCACTCTGTTCCCTTGCCGCGCCAGGTGGACATCGATCACCTGCTGATAGGTCCTGGTGGAGTCTTCGCCATCAATACCAAGCGCCATCCGCAGAAGACTGTCTGGGTCGGGGACGACATGGTGAAGGTCAACGGCGGTAAGGCCCAGCCGTATGGGATCAAGAGTCGGGCAGAGGCCAAACGTGCGCGCAAAGTGTTGGAGAAGCACTGCGACTTCGCTGTACCTGTCGAACCGGTCTTGGTCTTCGTCGATGTCCTCAGGGTCGACGTAGTCGCCACGCGGGTTACGGTCCGTGTCTACCAGGAACGGGAGGTCTCGGCTTTGGTGCCGCTGTCGGGAGTATTCACTGCTCCTCAAGTCGAGCAGATCTACGGCGTCGCCCGGGACCGGCGAGCGTGGCTCGACGCCTGACCGGGGTGGTCAGTGCGCCGAGATCAGCCGCATGCCGTCGTGGCTGCGGGCGTGGGGGCCCCGTCGTCCAGGGCGTCCAGGAGGGGGATCGCGAAGACCTCGGACATCTGCTCGGACACCTCCTCAGCGGTGAGCCACGCGACTGCGGTCGATTCCTCAGAGGTGCGCGTGGGGGCTCCTCCTCCACGTACTACCGGGCCTAGAAGGAGCCCGCGTGCTCGCGCTGCCGCCGGCCGTGGCTGCCGCGCCGCTCGCGCAGCCCTATAACCTCCGGCACTCGGCGCTCTCGACATGGCTCATTGCCGGGGTCGACCCGACCGAGGTCGCCGAGCGTGCGGGCAACGGCATGGAGGTGCTGCTCAGTCGGTACGCGAAGTGCCTGGACGGGCGCCGGGAGGTGGCCAACCGTCGGATCGAAGATCTGCTGCGTGAGTACGAGTGATCGCGAGTGAGTGGCGATACGCTGCGAGGCCCCTGGACCTGTCCGGGGGCCTTCGGTGCTTCCTGAGCTGACCTGGGACGATCCGTCAAGATCCTGTCCACGAATAGTCCACAGGATCTGACATACGGGTGCGCAGGGCGGCAGTTGGCTGCACATACGCGAAGACCCCGTCCTCAGCGTTTCGGCTGGTGGCGGGGTCTTGTGACACTTACACGGTAAGTGCCCCCGGCAGGATTCGAACCTGCGCACACGGCTCCGGAGGCCGTTGCTCTATCCCCTGAGCTACGGGGGCGCGTCGTTCGCTGTGCGGCGACGGGTTGAACACTACCAGCTTCCGTGGGGTGATCAGGAACCTGTTTCCGGGGGAGGAGGGGGTGGGTCGCCCGCAGGGGGTGGAAGTGGCAAAAACCCGGACGCGGGGGCTCGGCTCGACCTACTCTCGAGTTGTGCCAGGCGCCTCTGGCCGGGTGCTTGTTGTCGACGACAACAAGGTCATCCGGCAGCTGATCAAGGTCAATCTCGAGCTGGAGGGCTTCGAGGTCGTGACCGCGAACGATGGTGCCGAGTGTCTGGACGTCGTGCACCGCGTGTCCCCTGATGTGATCACGCTTGATGTGGTCATGCCCCGGCTGGACGGGTTCGGGACCGCCGCGCAGTTGCGGGCCGATCCGCGGACCAGCGCGGTGCCCGTGGCCATCGTGAGCGCCTGCACGCTGCAGGAGGTGGAGGCCGGGATCGCGGCCGGCGTGGACGCCTTCATCGCGAAGCCCTTCGAGCCCGCCGAGCTGGTGCGGGTCGTGCACCGGCTGGTCGAGCGCAAGGACCGGCGTGACGGGAGGAAAGGGGCGCCCGCCGGGAGGGGGAGGTAGGCCTCGGACGAACCTCGACGTGTGAGGAGCGATCCGGTCCCATCCCAGCCCCCACCCACATGCCCGACTGCATGCATGCCTGTTCCTCTTTGCCTTCGTGCGTGTGCCCTTCAGGCCCGTGCGGGTGTCCGCCAGGCTTGCGCGCGCTTGCCTGCTGTTCACATGGCGAAACCCTTCGCGTGATGGCCGGGGGTCTCCCCTAGGCTGGTCCCGTGACCCCCGCAGACCTCTCCCGTTGCGTCGTACGCGCCGTGCGCTGCGCCGTCGAGGACGGGGAGCTGGCGGCGGAAGGGGACGTTCCGCAGAGGGTCGTCGTCGAGCGGACGCGGCCCGGTGGGGTGGGGGAGTACGCCACCCCCGTCGCCTTCCAGATCGCGAAGAGTGCCGGACGGCGACCGGCCGACGTCGCCGGCGTGCTGGCCCGCAGGCTGGCCGGTGAGCCCGGGATCGAGTGCGTCGAGGTCACCGGTGCCGGTTTTCTGAATTTCGTGTTGAGTCCGGCCTCCGCTGCGCAGATGGTGAGTGCCGCGAAGGCCGCCTACCCGCGCTGCGATGTCGCCGCCGGCGTTGCCGCGGACGGAGTCGCCGCGCCCGGCCTTGCCCCGGCCGGTGAGCTGCGGGCGCGCCTCCTCGGGGAGGCCGTTGCGCGGATCGAGGCCGTACAGGGACTCCCCGCTCGCCCGCCCGCGCACATCGCGCCCGTCGCCCAGCGGGACGGGGACGTCGTGGCGCGGTACGGGGCCGGCGCCGCGGCCTGGGCCATGCTCACCGTCCCCGCGCGCGAGACCCCCGTTTTTTCCGACGTGCTGCTCCTGCAGGCGGAGGGCAGTGAGTTCTTCCGGGTTCGGTATGCCCACGACCGCGCCTGCGCGCTTGTACGCAACGCCGCTCAGCTGGGATTTCACCCGGAAGTGGGCGACCCGGAAGTGGGCGACTCGGAAGTGGGCGACCCGGAAGTGGGCGATCCGGTAGTGGGCCGCCTAGAAGCGGTCGACGCGCCCGCGCTGCTGCGCGCCCTCGCCGATCACCCCCTCGTCCTCGAAGCCGCCGCGCACCACCGTGCGCCCGAGCGGCTCGCCCGGCACCTCGTCGAGCTGGCCGACGCCCTGCTCGACTTCCAGTACCGCGTACTGCCCCAGGGGGACGAGAAACCCTCGGCCGCCCACCGTGCCCGGCTGGCTCTTGCCGAAGCCGCCGGGACGGTGCTGGCCGGCGGCCTGGCCCTGCTCGGCATAGACGCACCGACACGCCTGTGACCTGCGAAGAGAGATACCGATGAGCCGTTCCGCGCACCCCGCCGGGCCCCGCCACGCCGATGTCCTGCCCGAGGGGCACTACTCCCCGCCGCCCGCCGATCTGAACGCGCTGGACGAGAAGGTCTGGGCTCGGACCGTTCAGCGCGGGGACGACGGCGTCGTCTCCGTGGGTGGCATCGAAGTCACCCGGCTCGCCGAGGAGTTCGGGACGCCCGCGTACTTCCTCGACGAAGACGACTTCCGGGCCCGGTGCCGGGCCTGGGCGCACGCCTTCGGCAAGGACGCCGATGTCTTCTATGCAGGAAAGGCTTTTCTCTCCAAGGCCGTCGTGAAGTGGCTGAAGGAGGAGGGGCTGAACGTCGACGTGTGCTCCGGTGGGGAGCTGGGTACCGCGCTCGCCGCCGGGATGCCCGCCGATCGGATCGCGTTCCACGGCAACAACAAGTCCGAAGGCGAGATCCGCAGGGCCATCGAGGCCGGGGTCGGTCGCATCGTGCTCGATTCGTTCCAGGAGATCGCCCGCGTCGCCCACATCGCCCGTGAGCTGGGCGTACGCCAGCCCGTCCAGATCCGCGTGACGGTCGGGGTGGAGGCGCACACCCACGAGTTCATCGCCACCGCCCACGAGGACCAGAAGTTCGGGATCGCCGTCGCCGACGGGTCCGCCGCCGAAGCCGTGCGGCGCGCGCTCGGGCACGACTCGCTGGAGCTGCTCGGCGTCCACTCCCACATCGGTTCGCAGATCTTCGACATGGCCGGCTTCGAGGTCTCCGCCAAGCGCGTCGTGCGGCTGCTGGCCGCCGTGCGCGACGAGCACGGCGTGGAGCTGCCCGAGATCGATCTCGGGGGTGGCCTGGGCATCGCGTACACCTCGAACGACGACCCCCGCGAGCCGTACGAGATCGCCAAGGCGCTCACCGAGATCGTGGCCCGGGAGTGCGAGAGCGCCGGGCTGCGCGCCCCCCGTATCTCCGTCGAGCCCGGCCGCGCCATCGTCGGCCCGACGGCCTTCACGCTGTACGAGGTGGGGACGATCAAGCCGCTCGAGGGGCTGCGTACGTATGTGAGCGTCGACGGCGGGATGTCCGACAACATCCGGACGGCTCTGTACGACGCCGAGTACTCGATTTCGCTCGTCTCCCGCACGTCCGACGCCGAGCCCATGCTCGTGCGCGTCGTCGGCAAGCACTGCGAGAGCGGCGACATCGTCGTCAAGGACGCGTTCCTGCCCGCCGACCTGGCGCCGGGCGACCTCCTGGCCGTCCCGGCCACCGGCGCGTACTGCCGCTCCATGGCCAGCAACTACAACCACGCGCTGCGCCCGCCCGTCGTCGCCGTGCGCGACGGACAGGCCCGAGTGATCGTCCGCCGCGAGACGGAGGAAGATCTCCTGCGTCTCGACCTCGGATGATGAAATAGGTGTCTCACTCAATGGACCGAGGATGGAAAGTGCTGTCCATTGAGTGAGACTGGTTCCACCCGGTGTGCAAACCGCGCGCGGGTAGCGATGGAATACCGAAAGGCGTAGGTCGAATGATGCGTACGCGTCCGCTGAAGGTGGCGCTGCTGGGCTGTGGAGTGGTCGGCTCAGAAGTGGCTCGCATCATGACGACGCACGCCGACGACCTCACGCAGAGGATCGGTGCGCCCGTCGAGCTCGCCGGCGTGGCCGTGCGCCGCCCCTCCAAGGTGCGCGAGGGCATCGACCCCGCCCTGGTCACCACCGACGCCACCGCCCTCCTCAAACGCGGCGACATCGACATCGCCATCGAGGTCATCGGCGGCATCGAGCCGGCCCGCACCCTCATCACCACCGCCTTCGAGAACGGCATCTCGGTCGTCTCGGCGAACAAGGCCCTGCTGGCCCAGGACGGCGCCGCGCTGCACGCCGCGGCCGAGCAGCACGGGCTGGACCTCTACTACGAGGCCGCCGTCGCCGGCGCCATCCCGCTGGTCCGCCCGATGCGCGAGTCCCTCGCGGGCGACAAGATCAACCGGGTGATGGGCATCGTCAACGGCACGACGAACTTCATCCTCGACAAGATGGACTCCACCGGCGCCGGGTACCAGGAGGCGCTCGACGAGGCCACCGCCCTCGGATACGCCGAGGCGGACCCGACCGCCGACGTCGAAGGCTACGACGCCGCCGCCAAGGCCGCGATCCTGGCCGGCATCGCCTTCCACACCCGCGCCCGCCTGGACGACGTGTACCGCGAGGGCATGACCGAGGTCAGCGCCGCCGACTTCGCCTCCGCCAAGCGGATGGGCTGCACCATCAAGCTCCTCGCCATCCTGGAGCGCGCGGCGGACGGCGAGTCCGTCACCGCCCGCGTGCACCCGGCGATGATCCCGCTCAGCCACCCGCTCGCCTCCGTCCGCGAGGCGTACAACGCGGTCTTCGTCGAGGCGGAGGCCGCCGGGCGGCTGATGTTCTACGGGCCCGGCGCGGGCGGCGCGCCGACCGCGTCCGCGGTCCTCGGCGACCTCGTCGCCGTGGCCCGCAACAAGCTCGCCGAGGCAACGGGGCCCGGCGAGTCGGCGTACACCCAGCTGCCGGTCAGCCCCATGGGCGACGTCGTCACCCGGTACCACATCAGCCTCGATGTGGCCGACAAGCCGGGCGTCCTCGCCCAGGTGGCGACCACCTTCGCGGAGCACGGGGTCTCGATCGACACCGTGCGGCAGCAGGGCAAGGACGGCGAGGCCTCCCTCGTCGTCGTCACTCACCGCGCACCCGACGCCGCCCTCTCCGGGACCGTCGAGGCGCTGCGGAAGCTGGACACCGTCCGCGGTGTCGCCAGCATCATGCGTGTTGAAGGGGAGTAAAGGACCCATGAGCAGCAATCGCACCCATCAGTGGCGCGGCATCATCGAGGAGTACCGGGACCGCCTGCCGGTGACGGACACGACTCCGGTGGTCACGCTTCGTGAGGGCGGTACTCCCCTCGTCCCCGCGCAGGTGCTCTCGGAGCGCACCGGCTGCGAGGTGCACCTCAAGGTCGAGGGGGCGAACCCCACCGGGTCCTTCAAGGACCGCGGTATGACCATGGCGATCACCAAGGCCAAGGAGGAGGGTGCGAAGGCGGTCATCTGCGCCTCCACCGGCAACACTTCGGCCTCCGCCGCCGCGTACGCGGTGCGCGCCGGGATGGTCTGCGCGGTGCTGGTGCCCCGCGGCAAGATCGCGCTCGGCAAGATGGGCCAGGCCCTCGTCCACGGCGCCAAGATCCTTCAGGTGGACGGGAACTTCGACGACTGCCTGGACCTGGCTCGCGCGCTCTCCGACAACTACCCGGTGGCGCTGGTCAATTCGGTCAACCCGGTACGCATCGAGGGCCAGAAGACGGCCGCGTTCGAGATCGTCGACGCGCTCGGTGACGCACCCGACATCCACGTGCTGCCCGTCGGCAACGCCGGCAACATCACCGCGTACTGGAAGGGCTTCAAGGAGTACAAGGCCGACGCTCTGGCCTCCCGTACGCCCCGCGTGTGGGGTTTCCAGGCCTCCGGTTCGGCGCCCATCGTGCGCGGCGAGGTCGTCAAGGAGCCGCACACCATCGCCACCGCGATCCGCATCGGCAACCCGGCCTCCTGGGACTACGCGCTGGCCGCGCGCGACGAGTCGGGCGGCTTCATCGACGAGGTGACAGACCGCCAGATCCTCGCCGCCTACCGGCTGTTGGCCGCTCAGGAGGGCGTCTTCGTCGAGCCCGCCTCGGCCGCCTCGGTGGCCGGCCTGCTCAAGGCCGCCGAGCTGGGTCTGGTCGATCCGGGCCAGACGATCGTGTGCACCGTCACCGGCAACGGCCTGAAGGACCCCGACTGGGCGGTCGCCGGCGCTCCGCAGCCGGTCACCGTTCCGGTGGACGCCGAAGCCGCGGCCATCCGCCTCGGTCTGGTCTGACCACCGCACCACCCGTGCGAGCCGGGTTTCCGGAGGGCGCAAGAAGGCCTTGCGAGGTCTTCCCGAGGCCCTCCGGAACCCGGCAACTCACCCCGTACGACCGCAAAAATGCGGTCGAAGACGGTCGAAGTCGGTCGAAGCCCGCGACACGCATCGTGCGCCTCCTGTGCGCCCTATGTCGCGAGAGAACCTTCCTTCGATACGCTGTACTTACATCCGCCACCGCGCATATGACTGCGGTGCTGCCCCGAGGGCCTTCGGGTGTCGTACGTTCTCCAGTACATTCGCAGCGAGCCAGCGAAGAGCGAAGATCTCGCACAGTCACAAGGAGTGTCATCGGACGATGGCCGGTCCAGCGTTCCGCGCCGCCGCCGTACGGGTGCGCGTCCCCGCCAGCAGTGCCAATCTCGGCCCGGGCTTCGACGCCCTGGGCCTGGCCCTGGGGCTCTACGACGACGTAGTCGTCCGGGTGGCCGACTCCGGCCTGAACATCGACATCGCGGGTGAGGGCGCCGACACCCTTCCGCGGGACGAGAGCCACCTGCTCGTACGCTCCATGCGCACCGCCTTCGACCTGCTCGGCGGACAGCCGCGCGGCCTCGAGGTCGTCTGCGCCAACCGCATCCCGCACGGCCGCGGCCTCGGGTCCTCCTCCGCCGCCATCTGCGCCGGCATCGTCGCCGCCCGCGCGGTGACCATAGGCGGCGAGGCCCGGCTCGACGACGCGGCGCTGCTGGAGCTCGCCACCGAGATCGAGGGCCACCCCGACAACGTCGCCGCCTGCCTGCTCGGCGGCTTCACCCTGGCGTGGATGGACGGGGGCAGCGCCAAGGCCATCCGGATGGAGCCCGCCGAGTCCATCGTTCCGGTGGTCTTCGTACCTTCCAGGCCGGTCCTGACGGAGACTGCGCGCGGCCTGCTGCCGCGCAGCGTCCCGCACGTGGACGCGGCCGTCAACGCAGGCCGCGCGGGCCTGCTCGTGGAGGCCCTGACCAGGCGTCCCGAGTTCCTGCTGCCGGCCACCGAAGACCGGCTCCACCAGGAGTACCGGTCCCCGGCGATGCCCGAGAGCGTGGCACTCGTCAACCGGCTGCGGGCGGACGGTATCCCCGCGGTCATCTCCGGCGCGGGCCCCACGGTCCTCGCGCTGGTCGACAACGACGCGGCCGACAAGGTCGCGCAGCTCGCGGGCGAGGGGTGGGCGGCCAACCGGCTCGCACTCGACGCCGCGGGCGCGAGCGTACTTCCGCTGGGCACCCAGGGCGGCTAGGGCCGTCCCTTCGGATGCACAGCCGGCCAGGGGCGGGCGGCCAGGGCAGGCCGCCCGCGCGGAAGGGCGCGATTGCCGGTGATTGAGAGGGGGAATAACTATTGGATCCGGTAGTGTTAGTCTCAAGTGCGCATCGGAAGCCGCCATGGCTCGGTGCTCAGTGTCCCCATTCGGGACCACCTTTCTTCCGGGAGCCTCCCCGACTGCTTTGATCACTTCCAGCAGTTATGAGCACGCTCCGGAATCGGCGTGACATTCCCACGCTTCCAGCTCGGGGGCTTCTCGCCGGAACCACCCATGCACGTTTCTCTCCGCCGTATCTCTATCGGCGGACCACCGCCCCGGCCGCGGTCCACGCCCCATCAGGTCATGGACTGTTGTCGGACAGCACAACCGGTCGCCGAGCCAGACAGGCCGACGTCCGCTCCAGGGAAGGACCCTTCGTGAGCGACACCACCGATCTGATGGGCGCTGCCGACACCTCTGTCGACACCAGTGCCTCCGCCGCGGGCGCCGCACCCAAGCGTCGACGCACCGGCACCGGCCTTGACGGCATGGTCCTGGCCGAGCTGCAGCAGGTCGCGTCGGGCCTCGGGATCAGGGGCACTGCGCGTATGCGCAAGAGCCAGCTGATCGAGGTCATCAAGGAGGCGCAGGCGGGCAGCGGTGCCCCCAAGGCCGCTGCCTCCGCAGACACCGCCGAGGCCAAGCCGAAGCGCCGCGCCACCAGCAAGGCCCGCACCGGTGAGGCCGCCGCAGAGGCGCCCGCCGAGAAGCAGGCGCCTGCCGCGCAGGCGCAGATCGAGATCCCGGGCCAGCCGGCCAGCGACGACGCCCCGGTCGGCGAGCGCCGCCGCCGTCGGGCCACGGCCCCCACCGGCAGCCCGGAGGCCTCGGCCCCCGTCGCCGTGCAGGTCGAGCAGAAGACCGAGACCGTTCCCGCCGCCACCGTGCCGTCCGAGGCCAAGGCCGAAGCCGCCACCGCGGTCTCCGCCGGTCAGACGCAGGGCCAGGACGGCGAGGGCCGCGGCCGTCGCGACCGCCGTGACCGCGGTGACCGCGGTGACCGTGCCGAGCGCGGCGACCGTCAGCGCGACCGCCGTGACCGCGGCGCCAAGGTCGACGAGCAGGGCCAGGCCGGCCAGGGTCAGGGCCAGGGCCAGGGTGGCCAGGGTCAGGGCGCGCAGGGCGGCCAGGGCGGCCGTCAGGACCGCGCCGACCGCCAGCAGCAGGGCGGCCGCGGTCAGGGCCAGGGCCAGCAGGGTCGTCAGGACCGCCAGGACAGCGGCCCCCAGGACGACTTCGACGGTGAGGAAGGCCGCCGTGGCCGCCGCGGCCGCTACCGCGACCGCCGTGGCCGCCGTGGCCGTGACGAGTTCGCGCCGAGCGAGCCGCAGGTCGCCGACGACGACGTGCTGATCCCCGTCGCCGGCATCCTCGACATCCTCGACAACTACGCGTTCATCCGGACCTCGGGCTACCTGCCCGGCCCCAACGACGTGTACGTGTCCCTCGCCCAGGTCCGCAAGGCCGGCCTGCGCAAGGGCGACCACACCACCGGTGCCGTGCGCCAGCCCAAGGACGGCGAGCGCCGCGAGAAGTTCAACGCCCTTGTGCGTCTGGACTCGGTGAACGGCATGGCGCCCGAATCCGGCCGCGGCCGACCGGAGTTCCAGAAGCTGACCCCGCTCTACCCGCAGGACCGGCTCCGTCTGGAGACCGACCCGGGCGTGCTGACGACCCGCATCATCGACCTGGTGTCGCCGATCGGCAAGGGTCAGCGAGGCCTGATCGTGGCCCCGCCGAAGACCGGCAAGACCATGATCATGCAGGCGATCGCCAACGCGATCACCACCAACAACCCCGAATGCCACCTGATGGTCGTCCTGGTCGACGAGCGTCCGGAAGAGGTCACCGACATGCAGCGGTCGGTCAAGGGCGAGGTCATCTCCTCGACCTTCGACCGCCCGGCCGAGGACCACACCACCGTCGCCGAGCTGGCCATCGAGCGCGCCAAGCGCCTCGTCGAGCTGGGTCACGACGTGGTCGTCCTGCTGGACTCCATCACCCGTCTGGGCCGCGCGTACAACCTCGCGGCGCCCGCCTCCGGCCGCATCCTGTCCGGTGGTGTCGACTCGACCGCGCTGTACCCGCCGAAGCGCTTCTTCGGTGCCGCGCGCAACATCGAGGACGGCGGCTCCCTGACCATCCTGGCCACCGCGCTGGTCGACACCGGCTCGCGCATGGACGAGGTGATCTTCGAGGAGTTCAAGGGCACCGGCAACATGGAGCTCAAGCTCGACCGGAAGCTCGCCGACAAGCGCATCTTCCCGGCCGTCGACGTCGACCCGTCGGGCACCCGCAAGGAGGAGATCCTCCTCAACGCGGAGGAGCTCGCCATCGTCTGGAAGCTGCGCCGGGTGCTGCACGCGCTCGACTCGCAGCAGGCGATCGAGCTGCTGCTCGACAAGATGAAGCAGACGAAGTCGAACGCCGAGTTCCTGATGCAGATCGCGAAGACGACCCCGTCGGGCAAGAACGACGACTGAGGTCGGACACCGCAGTACCAGGGCAGTACCACGGCAGCCCCCGTCGCACCCGCGGCGGGGGCTGCCGTGCGTCCGCGCGCGCTTGCGCCCACGCGTCAGCGCGCGGTGAACCCGGTACTGCGCAGCGTTCCCCGGCCGCGCTGCCGCAGTGGCGATCCGGGTGGTTCCTGTGGGTGTGGAACCCTCCGGCGCATTCGTCCGTCTGTGTCAGAGAACCCGCGGGGTGGACGTCGGGCACAGGAACCGGACGTCGGGCACAGGAACAGACCCAGAGGACCGGACTCAGGACTGAGGAGCGCATGACCGAGGACAGCAGGGGCGGCGGCCGGCGTGCCGCGGGCGGGCGCCGACGCAAACCGGCGAAACGGCGCAAGGCCGTCGTCATCGCCGCCTGGAGCGCTGCCGGAGTGGTCCTGCTGGGGGGCGCGGGCCTCGGCTACTTCTACGTCAAGTTCAACGGCAATCTGAAGACCGTCGACATCGACCAGGCCCTCGGTACCGACCGCCCCCAGAACGTCGACAACGGCTCGATGGACATCCTCGTCCTCGGCTCCGACTCCCGCGGCGGCGCCAATGGCGGGTACGGCCCGGACGACGGCGGCTCGGCCCGCTCCGACACCGCGATGATCGTCCACCTGTACGAGGGCCACGAGAGGGCCGCCGTCGTATCGATACCGCGCGACACCATGACGGCCCGTCCCGAGTGCACCACGGGCAAGGGGAAGACGGACCCCGGCGGCTCCCGCAAGCAGTTCAACGAGGCCTACACCGTCGGCGGGGCCGCCTGCGCGGTCAAGACCGTCGAGAAGATGTCGGGGATCCGCATGGACCACTACATCGAGGTCGACTTCACCGGCTTCAAGAAGATCATCGACACCCTCGGCGGCGTCGAGGTGACCACCACCAAGCCGATCAAGGACGCGTACAGCCACCTGGACCTCCCGGCCGGCCCCAACCAGCTGAACGGTGAGCAGGCCCTGGGCCTCGTCCGCACCCGCCACGGCGTCGGGGATGGCGGCGACCTCGGCCGAATACAGCTCCAGCAGGCCTTCATCAAGGCGCTGATCAAGCAGGTCAAGGGGGTCGGCCTGTTCGACAACCCGAAGAGGCTGCTCGACCTCGCGGACGCCGGCACCAAGGCGCTCACCACCGACAAGGCGCTCGGGGACGTGAAATCCCTCATGGGCTTCGCCCAGGGCCTCCAGGGCATCGACGCCCAGGACATGCAGATGATCACGCTGCCGGTGACGACGGACGTGATCGACCCGGACCGCGTCGCCCCGCTCAAGAAGGGGTCCCAGCTGGTCTGGGACGCCCTGCTGGCGGACCAGCCCATCCCCGCCGAGGCCACCGTGAACTCGACCGGGGACAAGGGCACGGCGGGCGCGGTCGTCCAGTAGGGCCCCCGTCCGCAGGCGCTGCCGTACCGGTGCGGAATAGATGCCGGGCCCCCTCCGTTGAGGGAGGCGTCCTCAGAATTTTGACAGGCAGCCCGGTCCTGGCAGACTGGTCTGTCGGCCCCGGTTCACGCAGTGCGCAATTCGGCTCCTGCGACCCGGCGCCCTCCCGAATCTAGGAGACACCTTGAAGCGCGATGTTCACCCCGAGTACGTCGAGACCCAGGTCAGCTGCACCTGTGGCGCGTCGTTCACCACCCGTAGCACCCTGACCGAGGGCTCCATCCGAGCCGAGGTCTGCTCCGAGTGCCACCCGTTCTACACGGGCAAGCAGAAGATCCTCGACACCGGTGGCCGCGTGGCCCGCTTCGAGGCGCGCTTCGGCAAGGGTGCGGCCAAGAAGTAGCGCGACCCAGGCGCCGGTCTGCGGCCGCTCCCTGTCCACTCGGGGGCGGCCGGACCGGCGCCTTTGTCGTCGTCTCGCCACGTCACCCCGTTCGTACTTTCACCACAGGAGTCCCCGATGTTCGAGGCGGTCGAGGAACTGATCGGCGAACACGCCGATCTTGAGAAGAAGCTCGCCGACCCTTCGGTCCACTCGGATCAGGCCAACGCGCGCAAGCTGAACAAGCGCTACGCGGAGCTGACCCCGATCGTGGCGACCTTCCGCGCCTGGAAGCAGTCAGCCGAGGACATCGAGACGGCCAAGGAGTTCGCGGCCGACGACCCGGACTTCATCGCCGAGGTCAAGGAGCTGACCCAGCAGCGCGACGAGCTCACCGAGAAGCTCCGCCTGCTGCTGGTCCCGCGTGACCCCAGCGACGACAAGGACGTGCTCCTCGAGGTCAAGGCGGGCGCGGGCGGCGACGAGTCGGCGCTGTTCGCCGGCGACCTGCTGCGCATGTACCTGCGCTACGCCGAGCGCGTGGGCTGGAAGACCGAGATCATCGACGCCACCGAGTCCGAGCTCGGCGGTTACAAGGACGTCCAGGTCTCCGTGCGCACCAAGGGCGGCAACGGCGCCACCGAGCCCGGCCAGGGCGTGTGGGCCCGCCTGAAGTACGAGGGCGGCGTGCACCGCGTCCAGCGGGTTCCGGCCACCGAGTCCCAGGGCCGCATCCACACCTCCGCCGCCGGCGTGCTCGTCACCCCGGAGGCCGAGGAGGTCGAGGTCGAGGTCAACATGAACGACCTGCGCATCGACGTGTACCGCTCGTCCGGTCCCGGCGGCCAGTCCGTCAACACCACCGACTCGGCCGTGCGCATCACGCACCTGCCGACCGGTGTGGTCGCCTCCTGCCAGAACGAGAAGAGCCAGCTCCAGAACAAGGAGCAGGCCATGCGCATCCTGCGTTCGAGGCTGCTGGCCGCGGCCCAGGAGGCCGCCGAGCAGGAGGCCTCCGACGTGCGCCGCAGCCAGGTGCGCTCCGTGGACCGCTCCGAGAAGATCCGTACGTACAACTACCCGGAAAACCGGATCTCGGACCACCGGACCGGTTTCAAGGCGTACAACTTGGACCAGGTGCTCGACGGTGACCTCGACGCGGTCATCCAGGCCTGCGTGGACACGGACTCCGCGGCCAAGCTCGCGGCCGCGCACTGACCCTGATCCCTGCTTCACCCCCCCGTACGACAGCAGCCCGGAGGACCAGCGTGAACTTGCTGCTTGCCGAGGTGGCCCAGGCCACCCAGCGGCTGGCCGCCGCCGGCGTGCCCTCACCGCGCTTCGACGCGGAGGAGCTCGCGGCCTTCGTGCACGGCGTCAAGCGGGGGGAACTGCACCACGTCAAGGACGCGGACTTCGACGCCCGCTACTGGGAGGCCGTCGCCCGCCGCGAGGCGCGCGAGCCGCTCCAGCACATCACCGGCCGCGCCTTCTTCCGGTACCTGGAGCTCCAGGTCGGGCCCGGGGTCTTCGTGCCCCGGCCCGAGACCGAGTCGGTCGTGGACTGGGCCATACACGCGGTCCGGGCCATGGACGTGGTCGAGCCGTTGATCGTGGATCTGTGCACCGGTTCCGGCGCCATCGCGCTGGCCATGGCGCAGGAGGTGCCGCGCTCGCGCGTGCACGCCGTCGAGCTGTCCGAGGAAGCCCTGCGGTGGACCCGCAAGAACGCCGAGGGCTCCCGGGTCACCGTCCACCAGGGCGACGCCCTGAGCGCGCTGCCCGAGCTCGACGGCCAGGTCGACCTGGTCATCTCCAATCCGCCGTACATCCCGCTCACGGAGTGGGAGTACGTCGCACCCGAGGCCCGCGACCACGACCCGGAGATGGCGCTCTTCTCCGGTGAGGACGGCCTCGACACCATCCGCGGCCTCGAGCGCACCGCCCACCGGCTGCTGCGGCCCGGCGGCATCGTCGTCGTCGAGCACGCCGACACCCAGGGCGGCCAGGTCCCGTGGATCTTCGCCGAGGAGCGGGGCTGGGCCGACGCGGCCGACCACCCGGACCTCAACAACCGCCCGCGCTTCGCGACGGCCCGCAAGGCACTGCCGTGACCGGCGCGACGATTACCGCCACCCCCCTGCTGCACGAGGAGGCCCGCTGATGGCCCGGCGATACGACTGCAACGACGCGACGGACCGTAAGACGGGTCTGCGTGAAGCCGCATCCGCCGTGCGCCGCGGCGAGCTCGTCGTGCTGCCCACCGACACCCTGTACGGGATCGGCGCGGACGCCTTCAGCCCGGAGGCCGTCCACGACCTGCTCGCGGCCAAGGGGCGGGGCCGCGGTATGCCCACCCCGGTGCTCATCGGCTCCCCGAACACCCTGCACGGCCTCGTCACGGACTTCTCCGAGCAGGCCTGGGAGCTCGTCGACGCCTTCTGGCCGGGCGCGCTGACGCTCGTCGCCAAGCACCAGCCCTCGCTGGCGTGGGACCTGGGGGACACCCACGGCACCGTGGCCGTGCGCATGCCCCTGCACCCCGTCGCCATCGAGCTGCTGACCGAGGTCGGCCCGATGGCCGTGTCCTCCGCCAACCTGTCCGGCCACCCGGCGCCCGAGGACTGCGACGCGGCGCGCGAGATGCTCGGGGACTCCGTGTCCGTGTACCTGGACGGCGGGCCGACGCCCGGCATCCAGCCGTCGTCGATCGTCGACGTCACCGGCAAGGTTCCCGTCCTGCTGCGCGAGGGGGCGCTCACCGCCGACCAGCTTCGCGAGGTCGTACCCGACCTCGAGGTGGCCCCGTGAGCCCTGAGGGGCGTGGCATAGCAGGGGGGCACCACTCGGCCGCCGCCGGGGGAAACACTTTCCGCATACTCCACGTCAGCACCGGCAACGTGTGCCGCTCGCCCATCACCGAGCGGCTGACGCGGCACGCGCTCTCGCACCGCCTCGGCGGCCCCGTCACCGGGGACCTCATCGTGGAGAGCGCCGGCACGTGGGGGCACGAGGGCGCCCCGATGGAGGCCAACGCGGCCGCCGTGCTGGCGGACTTCGGAGCCGATGCCTCCGGATTCACCGGGCGGGAGCTGCTCGACGAGCACGTCATACGCGCCGACCTCGTCCTGACCGCCACCCGCGACCACCGGGCGCAGGTCATCTCGATGGGCCACTCGGCGGGGCTGCGCACCTTCACGCTGAAGGAGTTCACCCGGCTGGTGCGGGCCATAGACCCGGCCACGCTGCCGCCGCTGGACGAGGGCATGGCGGAGCGGGCGCGGTCGCTGGTGCGGGCCGCGGCCGCGCTGCGGGGGTGGCTGCTGGCGCCGTCGCCCGACGCGGACGAGGTGTACGACCCGTACGGGGCGCCGATCACCTTCTTCCGCTCGATCGGCGACGAGATCAACCAGGCGCTGGACCCCGTGGTGACGGCCCTGACGGGTGTGACCACGCCGCGCTGACCCCGCGGGGCGCGCGGGCGGCACCGCTGCGCGGAGCCTTTCTCCCCGCCCGCCCTTTCACCGCTCCCCGGGCACAGCCCGGACCCGCGCCTCACCGGCGGGGCTGACGGTGCGCCTCAGACGCCGGCGGGGCTGACGGTGCGCCTCGAACGCCGGCGGGGCTGACGGTGCGCCTCGAACGCCGGCGGGGCTGACGGTGCGCCTCGAACGCCGGCGGGGCTGACGGTGCGCCTCAAACGCCGGCGGGGCTGACGGTGCGCCTCAAACGCCGGCGGGGCTGACGGTGCGCCTCGAACGCCGGCGGGAAAGAGCGCCTCGGACGCCGGAGTGGTCGCGCGGGCGGGATGCGCGGGCTCGGCCTACAGTGGCTGGTACCCGGTACCACCCTGGAGTCGCGCCATGAGCGTCATCACCCAGCCCACGGACCTGCTGCGCCGGCAGGACCCGCAGATGGCCGACGTGCTCGCCGGGGAGCGGGACCGGCAGGCCCGCACACTGCAGATGAGCGCCGCGGAGAACTTCACGTCGAGCGCCGTGCTCGCCGCGCTCGGGTCCGCGCTCGCCAACAAGTACGCCGAGGGATACCCCGGCGCCCGGTACCACGGCGGCTGCGAATACGCCGACCTGGCCGAGCGGATGGCCGTGGAGCGGGCCAAGGCGCTCTTCGGGGCCGAGCACGCCAACGTGCAGCCGCATTCCGGCTCCTCCGCCGTGCTCGCCGCGTACGCCGCGCTGCTGCGCCCCGGGGACACCGTGCTGGCGATGGGGCTCCCGTACGGGGGACACCTCACCCACGGATCGCCCGCCAACTTCTCCGGGCGCTGGTTCGACTTCGTCGGGTACGGCGTCGACGCCGAGACGGGCCTCATCGACTACCAGGAGGTGCAGGACCTCGCACGGGCGCACCGGCCGAAGGCCATCGTGTGCGGGTCCATCTCCTACCCACGCCACCCCGAGTACTCGGCCTTCCGGGAGATCGCCGACGAGGTCGGGGCCTACCTGATCGCCGACGCCGCCCACCCGATCGGGCTGGTGGCCGGCGGGGCCGCGCCCAGTCCCGTGCCCTACGCCGACATCGTCTGCGCGACCACGCACAAGGTGCTGCGCGGGCCGCGCGGCGGGATGGTCCTGTGCGGCGCCGAATTCGCCGAGCGCATCGACCGCGCCGTGTTCCCCTTCACACAGGGCGGGGCGCAGATGCACACCATCGCCGCCAAGGCCGTGGCCTTCGGGGAGGCGGCCGGGCCGGCCTTCGCCACGTACGCTCACCGGGTCGTCTCCAATGCCCGGGTACTGGCGGGCGCGCTCGAGGAGCACGGGTTCGTCATCACCACCGGCGGTACCGACACGCACCTGCTCACGGCCGACCCGGCGCCGCTGGGCACGGACGGTCCGACCGCCCGCGGACGGCTGGCCGCCGCCGGGATCGTGCTGGACACCTGCGCCCTCCCGTACGGGGATCAGCGGGGCATCCGGCTGGGCACGGCCGCCGTGACCACTCAGGGGATGGGGGAGGCGGAGATGATCCGGATCGCGACGATGTTCGCCGCCGCACTGCACGGCGATGGCGCGAAAACACGTACGGAGGTCAACGAGCTCGTGCAAGGATTTCCCCCGTACGGGGAGTAAGCAGGACAAGAAGGGCGTACCGCAACCGGGATACCGTCCCCTCGCGTCCTCGGTGAAGGGGACATCGCAGCTAATGTGTGGGGCTGAGATGGCCGGCGATACATCTGGGGCAGCCCGTGCGTGAATATCTGCTGACGCTTTGCGTCACGGTCGCGGTGACCTACCTGCTGACCGGGCCCGTGCGGAAGTTCGCGATCGCGGCCGGGGCCATGCCGGAGATCCGCGCCCGCGACGTGCACCGCGAGCCCACGCCACGGCTGGGCGGCATCGCCATGTTCGGCGGTCTGTGCGCGGGCCTGCTGGTCGCAGACCACCTGCGGAACCTCAACGGCGTCTTCGAGCTGTCGAACGAACCACGCGCCCTGCTCTCCGGCGCGGCCCTGATCTGGCTGGTCGGCGTCCTCGACGACAAGTTCGAGCTCGACGCCCTGATCAAGCTCGGCGCGCAGATGATCTCCGCGGGCGTGATGGTCATGCAGGGTCTGACCATCCTGTGGATCCCCGTCCCGCTGATCGGGACGGTTCCGCTCACCCAGTGGCAGGGCAACCTGCTCACGGTGGCGCTCGTCGTGATCACCATCAACGCGGTGAACTTCGTGGACGGCCTCGACGGCCTCGCCGCCGGCATGGTCTGCATCGCCGCCGCCGCGCTCTTCCTCTACGCGTACCGGATCTGGTTCGGCTACGGCATCGAGTCGGCCGCGCCCGCGACCCTCTTCGCCGCGATCCTGATGGGCATGTGCCTGGGCTTCCTGCCGCACAACATGCACCCCGCCCGGATCTTCATGGGCGACTCCGGCTCGATGCTCATCGGCCTGGTGCTGGCCGCCTCCGCGATCTCCCTCACCGGGCAGGTCGACCCGGACGCGCTGGCCCTGTTCGCGGGCGGTGAGCGCAACGCGACGCACGCGATGCTCCCCGTCTTCATCCCGCTGATCCTGCCCCTGACGATCATCGCGATCCCGATGGCCGACCTGGTCCTGGCCATCGTCCGGCGTACGTGGAAGGGCCAGTCGCCGTTCGCAGCCGACCGCGGACACCTCCACCACCGGCTCCTGGAACTCGGACACTCGCACAGCCGCGCGGTCCTGATCATGTACTTCTGGTCAGGGCTGATCGCCTTCGGCACCGTGGCGTACTCGGTGCACTCCGCCACGATGTGGATCGTGCTGGCGATCGCCGTGCTGAGCGCGGTCGGCCTGATCCTGCTGCTCCTGCCGCGCTTCACCCCCCGCGCCCCGCGCTGGGCGCAGAGCCTGGTGCCGCCGCGCTACCGGCACGCCGCACGGGCGGCGGAGGCCGCCGCCGAGGCTGCCGCGCAGAATGCCTCGGGCACGGAGCCGCTGCCCGCCCGGCCCATCGCGGCGGGCGTCTCCGGCGTCAACGGAGCGACCGCCGTCGGCCCCCGTTCGCGCTTCCCCGACCGGCGTAAGGCTGAATCCACCCGCTGACAGCCGCATCGCATGTCGGACAACGACGGCCTTTAGCAGACAAGACGCCCTCTTGTCCCGCACACACGCGCAGGGTCCCTCTCATGTGTGACAGTCAGCACACCCGGCAGGTAAAGCTCTCATCAAATAGTTTGTGATACCGTTCACTAAACCCGGCGACAGAGCCGAAGGACCGTAGTGCGACGGTCCCTTGGCCCGAGGTTCTCTCTCGGACCGGGCTTACGCTCGTCCCGTACGAGTCCAGTGCCCCCACCACCACGCGGAGCAAACCGCCATGCGGTCAGATGACGTCCGACTCCTCCTTCAAGCCGCCGTACCCACCGCTGCCGCCGGCGCTCTCGCCGCCGTGATCAGCGGGCTGGTCGTCGGCGGCAAGGGTGCGATCGGGGCCGTTGTCGCGACGCTGATCGTGATTCTTTTCATGGGCATCGGATTCGTCGTTCTGCAGCGCACGGCGAAATCGCTCCCGCATCTCTTCCAGGCCATGGGGCTCATGCTCTACACGGCCCAGATCCTGTTGCTTTTCGTGTTTGTCGCGGCGTTCAAGAACACCACTCTGTTCCACCACAAGGCGTTCGCGATCACGCTCGTGGCGACCACCCTCGTGTGGATCGCCGCGCAGGCCCGTGCTCACATGAAGGCCAAGATTCTTTACGTCGAGCCGGACTCGACGAAGGGCGACAAGCCCGAAAACCCTGGGCCGAAGTCGTGAAGGGTAGGGCCGGGATAAGTGGGCGTTCGAGATCCTGCTATCGTCCGGTGCCAACTGCGGCACTGCGGGCGCGGGCATCTGAGCTGACGCCTGTTCCATCGCGAGGCTCGATGCCTGACTGCCGCCCCACCATCCGTTACACCAGTCCAGTGCCGAACCGCGGCTGCGCGCCGCGCCGACACAACGAGGTTGCCGTACCTATGCGCCACGCTGAAGGAGCCCTGCGGTGAGTGCTGCTGACATGACGCTCGCCTTCGAGATCAATTGTCATTTCGAAGACGGCACTGGCTGTGGCTTCCCGGCCCCGACCCTGTACTCGTTCCTGTTCGACCCGATCTTCGGTGACGCGGACAGCGGCCTGTACTTCAACAAGACGATGCTGCTGGCCCTGCTGGGCTCGGTCATCATCGTCGGCTTCTTCTGGGCTGCGTTCCGGAAGCCGAAGGTCGTCCCGGGCAAGCTGCAGATGGTCGCCGAGGCGGGTTACGACTTCGTGCGCCGCGGCATCGTCTACGAGACGCTCGGTAAGAAGGAGGGTGAGAAGTACGTCCCCTTCATGGTCGCGACGTTCTTCTTCGTCTGGATGATGAACCTCTGGTCCATCGTCCCGCTCGCCCAGTTCCCGGTGACCGCGGTCATCGCGTACCCGGCCGGCCTCGCCCTCGTCATCTACGTCATGTGGATGTCGGTGACCTTCAAGCGCCACGGCTTCGTGGGCGGTCTGAAGAACGTCACGGGTTACGACAAGTCCCTCGGCGCGATCCTGCCGATGGTCATGGTGATTGAGTTCTTCTCGAACGTCATCGTCCGCCCCTTCACCCACGCGGTCCGACTGTTCGCGAACATGTTCGCCGGTCACACCCTGCTGCTGCTGTTCACCATCGCCAGCTGGTACCTGCTGAACGGGATCGGCATCGCGTACGCCGGTGTCTCGTTCGTCATGGTCATCGTGATGACCGCGTTCGAGCTCTTCATCCAGGCTGTCCAGGCATACGTCTTCGTGCTCCTGGCCTGCAGCTTCCTGCAGGGCGCGCTCGCCGAGCACCACTGAGCGCCACCCGCTCCAGCAAACCCCCCAGTCGTCCGGTGGCCAACCCCCACCGGTCCGTGAAAGAGAAGGAAGAACTGGCATGTCCCAGACCCTTGCTGCCGTCACCGGTTCCCTCAGCTCCGTTGGCTACGGCCTCGCGGCGATCGGCCCCGGCGTCGGCGTCGGCATCATCTTCGGTAACGGCACCCAGGCGCTCGCCCGTCAGCCCGAAGCTGCCGGTCTGATCCGCGCCAACCAGATCCTCGGCTTCGCCTTCTGTGAGGCGCTCGCCCTCATCGGTCTGGTCATGCCGTTCGTCTACAGCTGACGAACCCCACGACTAGTTCGAATCGACGAAAGGCACTGATGTGAACCTCCTGGTTCTGGCGGCCGAGGAGCCTCAAAACCCCCTCGTTCCGCCGATCCCCGAGCTCGTCATCGGTCTGATCGCCTTCGTCATCGTCTTCGGTTTCCTCGCGAAGAAGCTCCTCCCGAACATCAACAAGGTTCTGGAAGAGCGCCGCGAGGCGATCGAGGGCGGTATCGAGAAGGCGGAAGCCGCTCAGACCGAGGCCCAGAGCGTGCTGGAGCAGTACAAGGCCCAGCTCGCCGAAGCCCGGCACGAGGCCGCGCGCCTGCGCCAGGAAGCGCTGGAGCAGGGCACTGCGCTCAAGGAAGAACTGCGCGCAGAGGGCCAGCGGCAGCGTGAGGAGATCATCGCTGCCGGCCACGCCCAGATCGCGGCGGACCGCAAGGCCGCCTCGCAGGCGCTGCGCCAGGACGTCGGCAAGCTCGCCACCGACCTGGCCGGCAAGCTCGTCGGCGAGTCCCTTGAGGACCACGCCCGGCAGAGCCGCACCATCGACCGCTTCCTCAGCGAGCTTGAGGAGAAGGCCGAGGCGGCCCGATGAACGGAGCGAGCCGCGAGGCGCTGGCCTCCGCGCGTGAGCGTCTCGACGCGCTGACGGACAACACGTCCGTCGACGCGGCGAAGCTCGCCGGTGAGCTGGCTGCCGTCACCGCGCTGCTCGACCGTGAGGTCTCGCTGCGTCGGGTCATCACGGACCCGGCGCAGGCCGGCGAGGCCAAGGCCGAGCTGGCCGGTCGCCTGCTCGGCGGCCAGGTCGGCGGGGAGACCCTCGACCTGGTGTCCGGCATGGTCCGGTCCCGCTGGTCGCAGTCCCGCGACCTGGTGGACTCGCTGGAGGAGCTGGCGGCCACCGCCGACCTCACGGCGGCCCAGCAGGGCGACGCGCTCGACAACGTCGAGGACGAGATCTTCCGCTTCGGCCGGATCGTCTCCTCGAGCACCGAGCTGCGTGCCGCGCTGACCGACCGTGCGGCGACCACCGCCGCCAAGAGCGAGCTGCTGCGCAGCCTGCTCGGCGGCAAGGTGAACGCCGTCACCGAGCGCCTGGTGATCCGTCTCGTCACGCTGCCGCGTGGACGTAGCCTGGAAGCGGGACTCGAGTCCCTTTCCACGCTCGCCGCCGAGCGCCGCAACCGCATGGTCGCCACCGTGACCACCGCGGTTCCGCTCAGCGACGTGCAGAAGGCGCGTCTCGGCGCCGTGCTGGCCAAGCTGTACGGCCGCGAGATGCACCTGAACCTCGACGTGGACCCCGAGGTCCTCGGCGGGATCTCGGTGCGAGTCGGCGACGAGGTCATCGACGGCACCATCGCGGACCGCCTCGAAGAGGCGTCCCGCCGCATGGCCGGCTGACCAGCCACCAATAGAACAACGCATTCCTAGCGGCCCGGTTGGGCCGTGCAGAACTTGCAGAAGATTCCTGGGGGTCGCCCCCAGACCCCTAAGAAGCTTCAGGCCCAACAAGGAGAGCAGGGAACCCAGATGGCGGAGCTCACGATCCGGCCGGAGGAGATCCGGGACGCACTGGAGAACTTTGTCCAGTCGTACCAGCCGGACGCGGCCTCGCGCGAGGAGGTCGGAACGGTCAGCGTTGCCGGCGACGGCATCGCGAAGGTGGAGGGCCTGCCCTCCGCCATGGCGAACGAGCTGCTGAAGTTCGAGGACGGCACCCTCGGTCTCGCCCTCAACCTCGAGGAGCGCGAGATCGGTGCGGTCGTCCTCGGCGAGTTCAGTGGTATCGAGGAGGGCCAGCCGGTGCAGCGCACCGGTGAGGTTCTCTCCGTAGGCGTCGGCGAGGGTTACCTCGGCCGCGTTGTCGACCCGCTCGGCAACCCGATCGACGGTCTCGGCGAGATCGCGACCGAGGGCCGCCGCGCCCTCGAGCTGCAGGCCCCCGGCGTCATGGTCCGCAAGTCGGTCCACGAGCCGATGCAGACCGGTTACAAGGCCATCGACGCGATGGTGCCGATCGGCCGAGGCCAGCGTCAGCTGATCATCGGCGACCGTCAGACCGGCAAGACCGCCCTGGCCGTCGACACGATCATCAACCAGCGCGACAACTGGCGCTCGGGCGACGTGAACAAGCAGGTCCGCTGCATCTACGTCGCCATCGGCCAGAAGGGCTCGACCATCGCGTCCGTTCGCGGCGCCCTGGAAGACGCCGGTGCGCTCGAGTACACGACGATCGTCGCCGCCCCGGCGTCCGACCCGGCCGGCTTCAAGTACCTGGCGCCGTACACCGGTTCCGCCATCGGCCAGCACTGGATGTACGCCGGCAAGCACGTCCTGATCATCTTCGACGACCTGTCGAAGCAGGCCGACGCCTACCGCGCCGTGTCGCTGCTGCTGCGCCGCCCGCCGGGCCGTGAGGCCTACCCGGGTGACGTCTTCTACCTGCACTCCCGTCTGCTGGAGCGCTGCGCGAAGCTGTCCGACGACATGGGTGCCGGTTCGATGACCGGTCTGCCGATCGTCGAGACCAAGGCGAACGATGTGTCGGCGTTCATCCCGACCAACGTCATCTCCATCACCGACGGCCAGTGCTTCCTGGAGTCCGACCTGTTCAACGCGGGCCAGCGCCCGGCGCTGAACGTCGGTATCTCGGTCTCCCGCGTCGGTGGCTCCGCCCAGCACAAGGCCATGAAGCAGGTTTCCGGCCGTCTGCGCCTGGACCTCGCCCAGTACCGTGAGCTGGAGGCGTTCGCCGCCTTCGGTTCCGACCTGGACGCCGCGTCGAAGGCTTCGCTGGAGCGCGGCAAGCGTCTGGTCGAGCTGCTGAAGCAGGGCCAGTACCAGCCGATGCCCGTCGAGGAGCAGGTCGTCTCCGTCTGGGCCGGTACCACCGGCAAGATGGACGACGTCCCGGTCAACGACATCCGTCGCTTCGAGTCGGAGCTGCTGGAGCACCTGCGCCGCGAGCGCAAGGACCTCCTCACCTCCATCGCCGACGGCGGCAAGATGTCGGACGACACCCTGACGTCGATCGCCGACGCCATCGCCGCCTTCAAGCGCCAGTTCGAGACCTCGGACGGCAAGCTTCTGGGCGAGGACGCGCCGGCCGTCAACGTCTCCAAGTGACGACGGAAGGGACCTGACTCATGGGAGCGCAGCTCCGGGTCTACAAGCGTCGCATCCGTGCCGTCACGGCGACCAAGAAGATCACCAAGGCGATGGAAATGATCGCCGCCTCGCGCATCGTCAAGGCGCAGCGCAAGGTGGCGGCATCGATGCCGTACGCGACCGAGCTCACCCGTGCGGTGACCGCGGTGGCGACCGGTTCGAACACCAAGCACGCCCTGACGACCGAGGTCGAGACGCCGACCCGCGCCGCGGTCCTGCTCATCACGAGCGACCGCGGTCTGGCCGGCGGCTACTCCTCCAACGCCATCAAGCAGGCGGAGCGGCTCACCGAGCGGCTGCGCGGCGAGGGCAAGGAGGTCGACACGTACATCGTCGGCCGTAAGGGTCTGGCCTACTACGGCTTCCGCGAGCGCAAGGTCGCGGAGTCGTGGACCGGATTCACCGACAGCCCGGCCTACGCCGACGCCAAGCGCGTCGCCGGGCCGCTGATCGAGGCCATCCAGCTGGAAACGGCCGAGGGCGGCGTCGACGAGCTGCACATCGTCTACACGGAATTCGTGTCGATGATGACGCAGAACGCGGTGGACGGCCGGATGCTGCCGCTCAGCCTCGACCAGGCTGCGGAGGAGACCGGTACGAAGGGCGAGATCCTTCCGCTGTTCGACTTCGAGCCGTCGGCGGAGGACGTCCTCGACGCCCTGCTGCCGCGCTACGTCGAGAGCCGTATCTACAACGCACTGCTGCAGTCGGCCGCTTCCGAGCACGCCGCCCGCCGCCGCGCGATGAAGTCGGCGACCGACAACGCCGGGGATCTCATCAAGAGCCTCTCCCGGCTTGCCAACGCGGCCCGCCAGGCCGAAATCACCCAGGAAATCAGCGAGATCGTCGGTGGCGCGAGCGCCATGGCTGACGCGACCGCGGGGAGTGACAAGTAATGACGACCACTGTTGAGACGGCCGCCGCCACGGGCCGCGTCGCCCGGGTCATCGGCCCGGTCGTCGACGTGGAGTTCCCCGTCGACGCCATGCCCGAGATCTACAACGCCCTCAAGGTCCAGGTCGCCGACCCGGCCGAGGACGGCAAGCTCAAGACCCTGACCCTCGAGGTCGCGCAGCACCTGGGTGACGGCCTCGTCCGTACCATCTCGATGCAGCCGACCGACGGTCTGGTCCGCCAGGCCGTGGTGACCGACACGGGCGAGGGCATCACCGTCCCCGTCGGTGACTTCACCAAGGGCAAGGTGTTCAACACCCTCGGTGAGGTGCTGAACTACCCGGAGGAGAACGCCAACGTCTCCGAGCGCTGGCCGATCCACCGCAAGGCGCCCCGCTTCGACGAGCTCGAGTCGAAGACCGAGATGTTCGAGACCGGCGTCAAGGTCATCGACCTTCTCACCCCGTACGTCAAGGGTGGAAAGATCGGTCTGTTCGGTGGTGCCGGTGTCGGCAAGACCGTTCTGATCCAGGAAATGATCTACCGCGTCGCCAACAACCACGACGGTGTGTCGGTCTTCGCGGGCGTCGGTGAGCGTACCCGTGAGGGCAACGACCTCATCGAGGAGATGGCGGAGTCGGGCGTCATCGACAAGACGGCCCTCGTCTTCGGCCAGATGGACGAGCCCCCGGGCACCCGTCTGCGCGTCGCCCTGGCCGGTCTGACCATGGCGGAGTACTTCCGCGATGTGCAGAAGCAGGACGTGCTGTTCTTCATCGACAACATCTTCCGGTACACCCAGGCGGGTTCCGAGGTGTCGACCCTGCTCGGCCGTATGCCCTCCGCGGTGGGTTACCAGCCGAACCTGGCCGACGAGATGGGTCTCCTCCAGGAGCGCATCACCTCGACCCGTGGTCACTCGATCACCTCGATGCAGGCGATCTACGTCCCCGCGGACGACCTGACCGACCCGGCGCCGGCGACCACCTTCGCCCACCTCGACGCGACGACGGTTCTCTCCCGTCCGATCTCCGAGAAGGGCATCTACCCGGCCGTGGACCCGCTGGACTCGACGTCCCGCATCCTTGACCCGCGGTACATCGCGGCGGACCACTACGCCACGGCGATGCGCGTCAAGGGGATCCTGCAGAAGTACAAGGACCTCCAGGACATCATCGCGATCCTCGGTATCGACGAGCTGGGCGAGGAGGACAAGCTCGTTGTCCACCGTGCCCGTCGCGTCGAGCGCTTCCTGTCGCAGAACACCCACGTGGCGAAGCAGTTCACCGGTGTGGACGGTTCGGACGTTCCGCTCGACGAGTCGATCACCGCGTTCAACGCGATCTGCGACGGTGACTACGACCACTTCCCCGAGCAGGCGTTCTTCCTGTGCGGTGGCATCGAGGACCTGAAGGCCAACGCCAAGGAGCTGGGCGTCTCCTGATCCGGCGCGCTCCGCGAGGGGCGCATCCGGTTCGTCGGTTTCACGGAGAGGGGCGGGTGTGTCCCGTCCCTCTCCCCACGCCCATTAGAATTTGACCCAACACCCGGCCGACCCGCCGGGTGGTGACCCGAGGAGCCACCTTGGCTGCTGAGCTGCACGTCGAGCTGGTCGCGGCGGACCGCAATGTCTGGTCCGGCGAGGCCACCCTTGTTGTCGCCCGCACCACGTCCGGCGACATCGGCGTCATGCCCGGTCACCAGCCGCTTCTCGGTGTGCTGGAATCGGGCCCTGTGACCATCCGCACCAGCGAGGGCAACACTGTCGTCGCAGCGGTGCACGGCGGTTTCATCTCGTTCGCGGACAACAAGCTGTCCCTGCTGGCCGAGATCGCCGAGCTCGCGGACGAGATTGACGTCCAGCGTGCGGAGCGGGCACTGGAGCGCGCGAAGGCGGAGGCCGATGCGGCCGCCGAGCGTCGCGCGGATGTCCGGCTGCGCGCCGTAACGGGCTGAACGCCCGTCGGAGTTTGAACCGCTGAGTCCCGGGGGGCGACCGCCGGGACCCAGCAGACCTCAGCCGCGGTCCGTTCTGGAATTTTCCAGACCGGGTCGCGGCTGAGGCGATGCAGGTCCGTTTTTTTCTCATGTGTATTCGATGAGCGAGGAGGTCGGTGAAGATGCTCCTCGCTCTGCTTGTGAGCGGCCTGGTCGTAGCCCTGGTGGTGATCGGGCTGTTTGTCTTCGGACTGCGCCGCAGGCTCATCCAGCGGTCCGGCGGAACCTTCGACTGCAGCATGCGCTGGGGTGTGTCCGATAAGCCCGACATCTCCGGCAAGGGCTGGGTGTACGGGGTCGCGCGCTACAGCGGTGACCGGATCGAATGGTTCCGGGTGTTCTCGTACTCCCCACGCCCGCGCCGGCTGCTGGAGCGGTCCTCCATCGAGGTCGTCGCCCGCCGCGCCCCGGAGGGCGAGGAGGAGCTGGCCCTGCTCTCCGACGCCGTCGTGCTCGGCTGTCTCCACCGGGGGACCCGCCTGGAGCTGGCGATGAGCGAGGACGCGCTGACCGGTTTCCTGGCCTGGCTGGAGGCGGCGCCGCCCGGCCAGAGGGTGAATGTCGCGTAGCGGCCGTCAGACGTGAAGAAGCCGGGGAGACGGGGGCGGACCCGTCTCCCCGGCTTCGGCCTTTACTGGAGTCCGGTGTGGATCGCGTTCGCGAGCTCACCGTTCGCGGTGTCGCCGCTGAACTCCCAGAAGAAGGCTCCCTTGAGGCCCTGCTGCTTGGCCCAGGTCATCTTCCCGGCGATGGTGGCGGGGGTGTCGTAGCTCCACCAGTTGCCGCCGCACTTGGCGTAGGCCGTGCCGGCGACGGTGCCGGTGGCCGGGCAGCTGCTCTTGAGCACCTTGTAGTCCTCGATGCCCTGCTCGTACGTGCCCTGCGCCGGTCCGGTGGCGGTGCCCCCGGGGGCCGCCTGGGTGACACCGGTCCAGCCGCGGCCGTAGAAGCCGATGCCGAGGTTGAGCTTGGCGCCGGGGACGCCCTTGGCCTTGAGCTTGGCGATGGCGTCGGCCGAGTTGAAACCGGCCTGCGGGATGCCCGCGTACGAGGTCAGCGGAGAGTGCGGGGCCGTCGGGCCCTGCGCCGCCCAGGCGCCGAAGAAGTCGTACGTCATGACGTTGTAGAAGTCGACGTACTGCGCGGCGCCGCCGTAGTCGGCCGCGTCGATCTTGCCGCCGCTGGAGGCGTCGGCGGTGATGGCAGCGGTGACCAGGTTGTTCGCGCCGAACCTGGCGCGTGTCGCCTGCATCAGGTTCTTGAAGGCGGCCGCGCCGCTGGTGTCGCAGGACAGGCCGCAGGCGTTCGGGTACTCCCAGTCCAGGTCGATGCCGTCGAAGACGTCGGCCCAGCGCGGGTCCTCGACCAGGTTGTGGCAGGACTGGGCGAAGGCGGCCGGGTTGGCGGCGGCCTGCGGGAATCCGCCGGACCAGGTCCAGCCGCCGAACGACCACAGCACCTTGATGTGCGGGTATGCCTTCTTCAGCTTGCGGAGCTGGTTGAAGTTGCCGCGCAGCGGCTGGTCCCAGGTGTCGGCGACGCCGTCGACGCTCTGGTCGGCGGTGTAGGCCTTGTCGTAGTCGGCGTAGGCGTCGCCGATGGTGCACTGGCCGTTCTGGACGTTGCCGAAGGCGTAGTTGATGTGGGTGATCTTGCTTGCCGAGCCCGAGGTGACCAGGTTCTTCACGTGGTAGTTGCGGCCGTAGACGCCCCACTCGGTGAAGTAGCCGAGCTTGACCTTGCCGCCCGGGTCCGGGGGAGTGACGCCGCCGGTCGTGGTGACCGTGGTGGAGCCGGAGGAGGGTCCGGTCTGGTCGGCGGTGTCACGGGCGATCACGCTGTAGGTGTACGTGGTGCCCTTGGTCAGGCCCGAGTCCGCGTAGCCGGTCCCGGTGACCGTGGCGATCTTGGCGGAGCCGCGGTAGACGTCGTAGTTCTTGACGCCCTTGTCGTCCGTGGCGGCGGTCCAGGTCAGGGACAGCGAGGTGTCGGCGACGTTGCTCGCGGTGGGGGCGCCGGGAGCCGTGGGGGGAGTGTCGCCGGGCTGCGTGCCGCCGTCGCAGGAGGCCCCATTGATCTTGCAGCCGGTGGGAGCGCCGGAGCCGGCGCCGTTGAAGCCGAAGCTGGCGGTGGCGCCGGGGGCGAGGGTGCCGTTCCAGCCGACGTTCTTGGCCGTCCAGTGGGTGCCCGACCCGGTGACGGTGGCGTCCCAGGCCGAGGTGACCGAGGTGCCCGCCGGGTAGTCCCACTCCACGGTCCAGCTGGTGAGGGTGGTGGTGCCGGTGTTCTTGACCACCCACTTGCCCTCGAAGCCGGTGCCCCAGTCGGAGACCTTGGAGTACGTCGCGGTCGCGGAGGTGGCGGCCTGGGCCGGGCCGGCCAGTACGACGAGCCCCGTGACGGGCAGGGCGAGCGCGGCCATGACGGCCGCGACGCGGGTGAAGAACCGGGAGCGCCTGGTGCGGGGTGGGGATGCTGTGCTCAAGGGTGATCCTCCGTAGGTCCGTCGCGGTCGTGGGGCCGACTTCGACATGGGGGGATGGGACCTGCGCCGCCCGTGAGCACGCTTTGTCATGGCACGCTCACCACAGTGTTGCGGCGAGCGTAGAAAGGTCTGGACCAACCGTCAAGAGGTCCAGACCGGTACGCGCTGAGCCGCCCGCCGCCCCGCCCTAGATACCCAACTCCTGCGCCAACACCGCCGCTTGGAGCCGACTGCGCAGTTCCAGCTTGCCGAGGAGACGGCTGACGTGCGTCTTCGCGGTCGCCTCGGCCATCTCCAGGCGCTCGGCGATCTCCGCGTTCGACAGGCCCTCGCCCAGCGCGCTCAGCACCTCCCGCTCCCGCCGGGTCAGGGAGGCCACCGCCGCGGCCGTCTCCGGCGCCGGGGTGGCCCGCGCCGGCCGGGGAGCCGCGAACTCGGCGATCAGCCGCCTGGTCACCGCCGGGGCGATCAGTCCCTCCCCCCGTGCGACCGTCCGTACCGCCTCGATCAGTTCCGCCGCGTCCGCGTTCTTCAGGAGGAAGCCCGCGGCCCCCGCCCGCAGCGCCCCGAAGACGTACTCGTCGAGGTCGAAGGTGGTCAGCACCAGGACATCCGCCAAGCCCTCCGCGACCACCTGGCGCGTCGCGGACACCCCGTCGAGCCTGGGCATCTGCACGTCCATGAGGACGAGGTCCGGCCGCAGCTCCCGGGCCAGGCGCACCGCCTCCTCCCCGTCGCCGGCCTCGCCCACCACCTCGACGTCCCCCGCGCTGCGCAGGATGAGCACCAGCCCGGCCCGCACCGCGCCCTGATCCTCCGCCACCACCACCCGGATGGTCATGCCTCCACCGCCTTCTCCTCCGCGGGCAGGGTCGCCCGTACTCGCCACATCTCGCCGGACCGGCCCGCCGAGAACTCCCCGCCCAGCAGCTCCGCCCGCTCGCGCATGCCGATCACCCCGGCGCCGGAGCCGGGGGCCCGCGGGCCCGTGCGGTGCCCGTACGGGGAGTCCACCGCCACGGTCAGCAGGCCGTCCGCACGGGCCACGCGGACCGTGACCGTGCCCGCGACGGCGTGCTTGAGCGCATTGGTCAGCGACTCCTGGACGATCCGGTAGGCGGCCAGGTCCACCGGGGCCGGCAGCGCCTCCTTCCCCGGCGGCCGGTCGTCGTGCAGTACGAAGTCCAGCCCGCTCGCCGAGCCGTTGTTGCGGGCCTGCCCCAGCAGGGCGTCCAGGCCGTCCAGGGTGGGCAGGGCGACGGCCTCCGTCCCGGCTCCGGCGTCCCGCAGCAGCCCGATCAGACGACGCATCTCGGCCAGACCCTGGACGCTGTTCTCCCGGATCACCCCGAGCGCCTCGCGGCTGGTGTCGGCCCGGTCGATGGAGAGCGCGGCGGTGGAGTGGATGGCGATCGCGGAGAGATGGTTGGCCACCATGTCGTGCAGCTCCCGGGCCATCCGGGCGCGCTCGGCGGCGACCGCCTGGCTGCGGTCCATCTCGGCCAGCAGAGCGGTCTGCTCGGCGCGCAGCCGGGCGGCCACGGCGGCCTCGCGGTGGTTGCGCAGGGTGGCGCCGGTCAGCGCCGGCGCGAAGCTCACGAGGCCGGTGACCACGCCGATCAGCAGGGCTTCCGGCGTGCGCAGCCAGGCCAGGAAGCCGATGGTGACGGCCACGGTGACCAGGCCGGTGCTGATCGGGAGCCGCCGGGCCGTGGCGGGTGACCCGTACACGACGGCCGCGTACATCAGGTCGGTGAAGATCAGGACGGTGATGAGGCTGCCGACCGTGAACTCGTTGGCGATCACGCCGAGGGTGCCGACGGCCAGGGCCACCGACGGCCTGGAGCGGCGCAGCAACTCCATCGCGGCGAGGGCCACGAGGGGGACCAGGGCGGCCCAGGCGGGCAGGAGGTGCCGGACGGCGCTGCTGTAGACGCCCAGCGACCACATCACCAGGCCCGCGATCAGGCCGACCACGGCGAGGAGGACGTCGTGGCGGTGCGGGCGCAGGCTCTCCTTGGTCACGGTCCCATCCAACAGGGTGCGCGGGGCGCCCACCTCGGCGGAGAGGCCGAGTTGTCGGTACATCGAAGGATGCAGCCGCTTTTCCTCACAGGCGACGACGAAACGGGCCGGACCCGACGGGAGTCTGGAGGGGAAGCGTCAGGCAGTCCCGAGCCGAACGGAGATCCCCGTGATCGTCGCCCTGATCATCGCCTGCGAGGTGGGCTTCTGGGTCCTGCTGGCCGCCGGCCTGGCCCTGCGCTACCTCGCGAAGATGCCCCGGCTGGGCGCGGCGGTCCTGCTGTGCGAACCGCTGCTGGAGCTCGTCCTGCTGGTCGTCACCACGCTCGACCTCAAGAACGGGGCCGCGCCGGACTGGAAGCACGGCGTCGCGGCGCTCTACATCGGCTACACCGTCGCCTACGGCCACTACACGATCAAGTGGCTCGACGGCCACGCCGCCCACCGGTTCGCCGGCGGACCCAAGCCGGCCGGCGCCGGGTACGGCGCGGCGCGGGCCGTCCACGAGTGGAAGCTGTGGGGCCGCACCGTCCTGGCCGCCGCCGTCGCCCTCGGCCTGCTCCAGTTCGCGATCTGGTACGTCGGCGACGCCGGCGACGTCAGCTCTCTGAGGGCGTGGCAGTTCGGCGCCCTGCGCGCGGTCGGCATCCACGCCCTGATCGCCGTCGCGTACACGGTCTGGCCCAAGAAGGCCCCGGCCGGCGCCGAGGACCGGACCCCGCTCGTGAAGACCGAGCGCTGAGCCCCCGGGGGCGCGGCTCGCCGGCCTGGGCCTAGCGCTCGCCGCCCGGCACCCACAGCACGTCCCCGACCTCCTTGTTGGCCACCCGGGCCAGGATGAACAGGAGGTCGGAGAGGCGGTTCAGATAGGTGGCGGTCAGCGGGTTCATCACCTCGCCGTGCACCTCCAGCGCCGCCCAGGTCGAACGCTCGGCGCGCCGGACCACCGTGCAGGCCTGGTGGAGCAGGGCCGCCCCGGGGGTGCCGCCGGGCAGGATGAAGCTGCGCAGCTTCTCCACCTGCTCCAGGAAGTGGTCGCAGTCCGCCTCCAGCTTGTCGATGTAGAACTGCTCCACCCGCAGCGGCGGGTACTCCGGCTTCTCGACCACCGGGGTGCACAGGTCCGCGCCGACGTCGAACAGGTCGTTCTGCACGCGGACCAGGACCTTCACGACCTCCGCCGAGAGCCCGCCGAGTGCGATGGCCGTCCCGATGGCCGCGTTGGCCTCGTTGGCGTCGGCGTACGCGGAGATCCGCAGGTCGGTCTTGGCCGTGCGGCTCATGTCGCCCAGGGCGGTCGTGCCCTTGTCGCCGGTACGGGTGTAGATGCGCGTGAGGTTCACCATGCGGCCAGCGTAGTGAGGCCCGGTGGAACAGTGCACGCGGAGCATCACGCGGTGGTGCGGCGGGAGCCGCCTGCGCGGCCCGTACCGCCCGGGTCGGACACGAATGAGCCCATGCGGGCTAAGAGGTTGTGGTTTGACCGGCATGGCCGGAATCGGCATCGGGTCGAACCCGCCGGGCGGACCGGCGTCTTGGCGGGCTTCCCGGGCGCGCGCCACGCCGGGGAGCACGCCGCGCATCGGGCGACTGCGCGCGGTCGGGGAGCGGTTGGGGAGCCGCGGGGGGACTGACCCGTACCGGTGTGATGTCCGTCATCTGAGACGTGACGCGTGTTACTTCGCGGTCACACCGCACCGCCCGGGCGCTAGTCTCCGCCGGAGTGACTACGTGACTGTGCCGTAGGGAAACGAGGGGTGTGTAGTGGCTGGGAAGCTCGCCGTCATCGGTGCGGGACTCATGGGTTCCGGGATCGCTCAGGTCTCCGCTCAGGCGGGTTGGGACGTCGTGCTGCGCGATGTCACCGACGCCGCGCTGACCCGCGGGACGGACGGGATCAAGGCCTCGTACGACAAGTTCGTCTCCAAGGGCAAGCTGACGGCCGAGGACGCCGAGGCGGCCCTCGCGCGCATCACGACCACCACCGACCTCGACGCCGTCGCCGACGTCGACATCGTGGTGGAGGCGGCCTTCGAGAAGATCGAGATCAAGCACGAGATCTTCCGTGCCCTCGACAAGATCGTGCGCGAGGACGCGATCCTCGCCTCCAACACCTCCGCCATCCCGATCACCAAGATCGCGGCCGTGACGGAGCGTCCGGAGCGGGTCGTCGGCGCGCACTTCTTCTCGCCCGTCCCGATGATGCAGCTGTGCGAGCTCGTGCGCGGCTACAAGACCAGTGACGAGACCCTCGCCACCACGCGGGCGTTCGCCGAGTCCGTCGGCAAGACCTGCATCGTCGTCAACCGCGACGTCGCCGGTTTCGTGACGACCCGTCTGATCTCCGCGCTGGTCGTCGAGGCCGCCAAGCTGTACGAGTCGGGCGTGGCCTCCGCCGAGGACATCGACATCGCGTGCAAGCTTGGCTTCGGACACGCGATGGGGCCGCTGGCCACCGCCGACCTCACGGGTGTCGACATCCTGCTGCACGCCACCAGCAACATCTACACCGAGTCCCAGGACGAGAAGTTCGCCCCGCCGGAGCTGATGCGCCGGATGGTGGACGCCGGGGACATCGGCCGCAAGAGCGGACAGGGCTTCTACAAGCACTGAGGCCGGGCGGCGACGGAGCGCCATCGTTCGAACGCCGTCACCCCTCAGGGTGATTTAGGTATCGGTTCGCTCACGGTCGGCAACTTCCCTGCCCGCGAGGCAGTCAGTTGCAGTGAGAGTTGCCGACCACGGACCAGTCGGACCATACGTACGCAGTACTGCCGGGAGTACACATGCACATCAGGGGCGACCACGCCGAACTCGCTGTCGGGGGCCGCCTCGACGTGCGCAGCGCGGCGGACGCCCGTACGGCCCTCCACACCGCCCTCGACGACGGCCACGGCGACCTCGTGCTCGACCTCACCGGGCTCGACTCCTGGGACGCGACCGGGCTCGGCGTCATCATGGGCGCGCACCGGAGGGCCGGCCGGACCGGACGGCGCCTCGTCCTGCGCGGGGTGCCGCCGCAGATGCAGCGGCTGCTCGTGGCGACCCGGCTGCACCGGATCCTCGCGATCGAGGGCGGCCTGGAAGCCGAGTCCCTGCCCCGGGTCTGACCCGCAGGCCGCTGACCTTTGCATTTCCTGCGGAAACGTAACGGTCCGGTGGTGATCGCCCCCCTGCGGTTTCCCCCGCCACCGGCCACGGTCTAGGGTTCGGGCGGAAACCGGACCGAGAGCGACAGCGGGTGCGCCAAGGCCGGGCGGTACGACGGCGAGGCGCGCGGCCCGCGATCGGGGGACTGGGTCATGGACCGTACACAGGGGCGGACCGAGCAGGACGAGCAGTCCGCGGGCGGCTCCACGCCGCCCGCTTCCCCGCCGGCCACGCAGGCGGCGCCCAGCGCGCCCGCGCGGGTCGTCAGCCTGACCGCGGGCGCCTTCACCCTCACCGTGAACCCGGTCGACGGCAGCGAGATCGAGCCGCTCCGGCCCGGCACGGAGCGAGTCCGCCCCGCCAGGCGGGACGCGGCCGCCCGCGCGGCCCGTGACGCCGCCGCCCGGCCGCCCGCCCTGCCGGGCCCGGCCCTGCCCGCCCGGCCCCTGCTGCAGCGCGGGGAGGAGCAGGAGCGGCTCGTCCGGCTGCTGGGCCGAGGGCGGTCGGTACGACTGACCGGACCCTCAGGATCCGGTCGCAGTGTGCTGCTCGACGCGGTCGCCGCCCAGTGCGCGGGCATCGCGCCCGACGGCGTCGTACGGCTTTCCGGCTACGGGCACCAGCAGCCCGCGGAACTCCTCCAGGCGCTCTACGCGGCCGTCTACGAGGCGCCGCGGGAACGTCCCACGCAGGACGAGCTCCTGGCCCGCGTACGGGAGATAGGCGCCGTCGTCCTCCTGGACGACCTGGAGATGGGCGGGAGCGCCCTCGACGAGCTGCTGCGCGCCACCCCCGAGTGCGCCTACCTGCTGGCCGCGACCCCCGACACCCGCGCCCCCTCCGACGACTCGCACATCGAAGAGGTCTTCCTCGGCGGGCTGGGCAAGGCCGACTGCCCGGAGCTGCTGGAGGCGGTCGTCGGACGGCCGCTGACGGACGAGGAGACCGCCTGGGCGGAAGACCTGCGGTTCGCCTCCGAGGGGCTGCCCCTGCGCTTCGTCCAGGCCGCGGCTCTGCTGCGGCAGCGTGACGAGCTCAACCACAGCGACGAGGACGACGAGGAGGAGGAGCCCGGCGTCTTCGAGGAGCGCCCGCGCGACGCGGCCCACGTGCCGCTGCCGACCCTCGCCGAGGGCGCGGCGCCGGCGGAGGTGCTGGCCTCGCGGGTCAGCGAGTCGGCGCGCGCGGTCCTGCGGATCGCCTGCGCGCTGGGCGGGGAAGTGCCGCACCACGCGCACCTGCCCGCGCTGGTGGGGGACACCCACGCCGACACGGCGGTGGCGGAGCTGCTGGCCTGCGGGCTGCTGACACCCGTCGGGACGCGGTACCGGCTGGCCGCCGGGGTCGCACGGCAGCTGGAGGAGGCCGGGTACGGGGACACGGGGGCGGAGGAGGCCCGTACGGCCGCCCGGCACTACGCCTGGTGGACCGGGCACGCGTCGGTGACCCCGGAGCGGGTCGCGGCGGAGGCCGACGCGGTGCTCGCGGCGCTGGCCGGTGCGGACGTGGTGGCGGCGGTGCTGCTGGCGCGCACGGCGGCTCCGGCGTTCGCGGCCTCGCTGCACTGGGAGGCCTGGGAGCGGGTGCTGCGCTCGGGAGCGGAGGCCGCGCGCAAGGCGGGGGAGGTCGCCGAGCAGGCGTACTTCCACCACGAGCTGGGTGTGCTGGCCCTGTGCGAGGGACGCCTCGACCGGGCGCGGGCCGAACTGGAGACCTCGATCGGGCTGCGGGGTGCGCTGGCGGACAAGCGGGGCACCGTCGCGGGGCGGCGGGCGCTGGCGCTGGTCGTGGACCAGGAGGCGGCGGGGGCGGCGCCGTCGCCGCCGCTGCGGCTGGAGCCCCCGGCCCTGGCGGCGGGTTCGGAGGCGGTGACGGCGGCGACTCGGGCCGCACCGGCCTCCGCGAGGACGACCGCGGCGATTGCCTTGACCTCGACCGCCTCGACCGCCTCGACCGCCTCGACCGCCTCGACCGCCTCGACCGCCTCGGCCCCCGCGACTCCCGCGACCCTCCCGAGCGCGTCCCCCTCGGCCGCCCGGGTCGGCCCGGGTGCACGGGTGGCCCCGGTGGTTCCGGTGTCCTCGGAAGCGGTGACGCGGATGACCCCGGTGGTGCCGGTGACGCCGCGCTCGCAGACGCCCACGACGCTGTCGGAGGTGTTCGAGGACGCCTTCCCGCTGACCCCGAAGCAGGCCCCGGCCGTCGCCCCGGCTCCCTCCGCCGCCCCGGCCCCGGCCCCCGGCCGTCGCCGACTGGTGGTGCTGGCCGCCGCGGGAGCGCTGACGGTGGTGGCGCTCGGCACGGTCGTGAGTCTGGCGCTGGACTCGTCGGACGTGGCGCCGCCGGCGCAGGGGCCGGCGGTGTCCTCGACGCCGACGGTCTCGGTGCCCACGACCGCGCCCGGAACCAGTGGGAACGATCCTGCGCCGGAGCCGCCCGTGTCGGCCCCGCCGGCCGGGTCCGCGGCCCCGGGGGTGAGCGTCGCCCCGTCTCCGGGCCGCACGCCCGGCCGGACCCCGTCACGCCGCCCGTCCGCGACGCCGTCGAAGACTCCGCCCTCGTCCTCCGTTTCGACCCCGCCGCCCAGTACGGGTACGTCTCCGTCGCCGTCGGAGACCGCCGTGCCCTCGCCGACGGTCACCACGGACCCGGTGACGGCCACCGCCACCTCCCCGACCACGGCCCCCTGAGCGACGGCCGCCCCCTGAGCGACGGCCGCCCCCTGAACGACGGCCGCTCCCTGAACGACGACCGCCCCGTGAACGACGACGGCTCCGTCCTCGCGGACGGAGCCGTTGCTTCAGGGAGACGGCAGGATCAGAACAGGCGGAGCTTGTCGTCCTCGATGCCGCGCAGGGCGTTGTAGTCCAGGACCACGCAGTCCATCCCGCGGTCCGTCGCCAGGACCTTCGCCTGCGGCTTGATCTCCTGGGCCGCGAAGACGCCCCGGACCGGGGCCAGGTGCGGATCCCGGTTGAGGAGCTCCAGGTAGCGGGTCAGCTGCTCGACGCCGTCGATCTCGCCGCGGCGCTTGATCTCCACGGCCACCGTCGCACCGGAGGCGTCCCGGCACAGGATGTCGACCGGACCGATCGCCGTCATGTACTCGCGCCGGATCAGGGTGTAGCCCTCGCCCAGCGTGTCGATGCGGTCCGCGAGGAGTTCCTGGAGGTGTGCCTCGACGCCGTCCTTGATGAGTCCCGGGTCCGTGCCGAGCTCGTGGGAGGAGTCGTGCAGGACTTCCTCCATGGTGATGATGAGCTTCTCGCCCGCCTTGTTGACCACCGTCCACACACCGGCGTCGTCACCGCTCCCCTCTTTGAGGGTGCAGGGCGGCGACATCCAGTTGAGCGGTTTGTACGCTCGGTCGTCCGCGTGGATCGAGACACTGCCGTCGGCCTTCACGAGGATCAGACGGGGTGCCGAGGGCAGATGGGCGGTGAGCCGGCCCGCGTAGTCGACGGAGCAGCGGGCAATGACGAGACGCATGGTCGGCAACGCTACTCGACGAGAAGGCCTCCACGCGATTCGCCCCTGAAAGCCCCGTTCGCCGATGGCGCGTTGTATGCGCATTCTCCTGGTGCGGTACCCATGCGGCGCCTACCGTGGTGAGCGGGAGGTTGTCGAGCGTGCACGCTGCGTCGCGATCTCCCGTCCCTGCCCGTAAGACTCCGGCAACCCAGTCAGCCGGGGTCGCGAGAGGAGAACCCATGTCGCTCGACGTCTCACCGGCCCTACTCGAACAGGCCGAGCGAGGCGAGGTCGACGAAGCCGCCTTCGTCGACTGCGTCCGGACCTCCCTGCCTTACGCATGGGAGATGATCAGCTCGCTGGTGGCCCAGCTGAAGGTGGACGGCGGACAGTTCGCCGACAACCAGACGCCGCCGCCCGACGAGCAGGCGCGCGGGCAGCTGCTGCGCGCTCTCGCGAGTGACGCGATACGTGGTGCGCTGCAGCGGCACTTCGGAGTGCGCCTGGCATTCCAGAACTGTCACCGGCTGGCGGTGTTCCCGCTGGATTCCTCGGTGGACGACCGGCTGGCCAAGTTCACTTCGATCCGCGGTCAGCTGCTCAACCAGTCGCCGGAGCTGCGGGACTGCTGAGCAGGGCCGGTAGGTCTCAGCCGAGACGGGGCAGGACTTCGGCGCCCAGTCGTCGTAGGTTCTCCTCCGTCGCGGCGAGATCGCCCGAGCCCTCCGCCAGGAGGGCGAAGCGCGAGATGCCCGTCCGTGCCGACGTGGCCGCCAGGCGGTCAGCAGCCACCTCCGGGGTGCCCACCGGATGCAGGTCGCACAGCAGTTCCGTGTACGCGACCGGATCCCGCATCGCGCGCACGCGGCCGTCCACCGTCACATGTGCGTCCAGACCCTGCTTGAGCCAGCCCGGCATCGCCTTCAGCAGGGTCTCCCGGGCGTCCGCCGTGCGGTCCGCGATCTGGCACACCCCGGCGGACACGTGCCCCGCGCCCGCCACGTGCTCCCGTGAGTGGCCCGCCGCCAGCGCCGTGCGGCGCCACAGCGCGACCATCTCGGCCTTGATCTCGTCCCCGCAGTGCATGCCGAGGAGCATCGGCAGCCCCCGCTGCGCGGCCAGTCGTACCGACGCCGGCGAGGTGCACGCCACGATGACCTCGGGTCCGGCGCCGTCCCCGTCCAGGGCCTCCGACGGCCGCGGGACGACCTCCACCTCACGGAAGGCGTACCGCTCGCCGGCGGCTCCCACCCGGGCTTCGGTCAGCCAGCGCCGCAGCAAATCCAGGGCCTCGGGGAAGCCGTTCTCGTAACTGTCCAGGCCGCCTCCGAACACCTCCAGGTCGACCCACGGCCCTCCGCGGCCCACCCCGAGGGTGAACCGGCCGCCCGAGGTCATGTGCAGCAGGGCCGCCTGCTCCCCGAGGGCCACCGGGTGACTGCTCGGCAGCACGCTCACGGCAGTGCCCACCCGCAGCCGCCGGGTCCGGCCCAGCAGCAGCGCCGCCAGGGTCACCGCCGACGGGCAGACCCCGTACGGGACGAAGTGGTGCTCGGCGAGCCAGACGGAGTCGAGCCCGGCCTCCTCTGCCACCTCGGCGGTCCGCACCGCCCGGTGCAGTGCCTCGCCCTGTCCCTGGCCCGGGAACTGGGCCGCCAGTACAAATGCTCCTACGCGCATCGCCTTTAGCCTCCTCGCGGCTGACGCGGCCTCCCCAGGTGGACCGGTTCTTCCTATGGCAACAACGTCTGACACGTGCCAAAGGCACGGGCTGACACGGAAGTTATTGGGATTGTCGGGCCATTCCTTTTCGCGCGGCCGCCTTCCTCAACCACCCTGCGGGTACCCGGCCTCGCTGCGCGTAGTCTGGGAGAAAGTCACTGCCGTCCGCCCATCCGTGAGGTATACGTGTCACCGCGCAACAACCGCCCCAGGGGCGGCGAGACCCCGGACGAACGCCCCAGCACCGGCCTCGACCGCTACGGGCTGGAGCGCACCGAGGAGTACCAGGGCGAGGACTGGAAGGTCAGGCACGTGGCGGGCGCGAGCGCGGCGGGCAAGCGCTACCGCTGCCCCGGCTGCGACCAGGAGATCCCCTCCGGCACGCCGCACCTGGTGGCCTGGCCGGAGTACGGCGGCGTGGACGACCGGCGGCACTGGCACAAGGCCTGCTGGAACGCGAAGGACCGCCGCACCACGAAGGTGCAGCGGTCCCGTAACGCGCCCAGGTACTGAGCCCCGGGCCCGACCCGGAGGGACAGGTCCCCCCAGGGAAGCGCCCTAGACGTCCCGGCGGCCGACCGACAGGTACGAGACGGTCACCGCTCCGCCCGTGACCAGCACGATGAGCACCAGGTGTGAGAGGTTGCTGGGTGCCGCGCCCAGGTCGCCGCCCTCCTGTATGCCGAACAGCTGGCTCAGCGCCACCGGCACGTTGCGCTGGAGTACCACCCGCCCGACGGGCGCGACGGCCTCCCAGATGCTGAGCATGGCCCCTATCACCGGCGGCAGCGTGACGACGCCGAGCATGACGGCGATCGCCCCGGCCGAGTGCCGCACCAGCGCGCCGATCGCGAGCGCCAGCACACCGAGCAGGGTGACGTAGAGGCAGCCGAGCAGCGCGCCGAACCACTCCTGGGCCGAGTGCGCGCCCGCCTCGGGGTCACCGTGGACGAGCGCCGCGGCGATCCCGACCACGAAGACGGACAGCGTGGTGGTGACGAAGGCCGTGATGCTGAAGACGAGGTACTTGGCGGTGAGCACCCGGTGCCGGTCCGGTGCCGCGGTGAACGTGGTCCGCGCCAGCCCGGTGCCGTGCTCCGAGGTGATGGTCAGCACGCCGAGGACCATCACCGCGAGCTGACCCACCAGCAGACCGAAGAGTGCGGGCGTGGTGAAGGAGATCGACACGTAGTCCTGGGCGCCGGTCTGCACGACGAAGAGCAGCCCGAAGCCGACGACGGTCGCCACGAGCGCGCCGAGCGTCCACAGGGTGGAGCGGACCGAGACCAGCTTGGTCCACTCCGAGGCCAGCGCGTGCCCCAGGTGCGGGCGCGGCGTGGGCAGCGGCGAGCTGTACTTCACGGCGGTCTGCGAGCCGGAGGGGCTGGTCATCTGGCTTCCTCGGGGTCGTTCTGGGCTGCGCCGGCGAGCTCACCGGGATGGCCGGGCATCAGGAAGGGCCGGCCGCCCGCTCCGGGGGGCGGCGGCGCGTAGAAGCCCGCCCGCGGGACCTCCGCGGCCGCCGGCCCGTCCTCCCACGCCGGGAGGGCCAGCGGCTCCGGCTCCCAGAGCTCGGCCCGCGGGTCGTCGGTGGAGGTGTACTCGACGGCGGACTGGGTCATCCGCATGTACGCCTCCTCCAGCGACGCCCGGTGGGGCGACAGCTCCCACAGCCTTACGCCGGCCCCGTGCGCGAGATCCGAGATGAGGGGCAGCTCCAGGCCGGTCACGCGCAGTGCTCCGTCGGGCTCCTGGAGGACCCGGCCGCCCGCCTCGGTGAGCGCCGTACCCAGCGCGTCCCGGCCATCTGGATCATTGTCGGCCGCGCGGACCCGAGCGAATCCGGCCGAGTTGTGCGCGATGAACTCCTGGGTTCCCATATCGGCCAGCAGCCGCCCGCGGCCGATCACGATCAGGTGGTCGGCGGTCAGCGCCATCTCGCTCATCAGGTGCGAGGAGACGAAGACGGTGCGGCCCTCGGCGGCGAGCCGGCGCATCAGATTGCGGACCCAGAGGATGCCTTCGGGGTCGAGACCGTTGACCGGCTCGTCGAACAGCAGCACCTGCGGGTCGCCGAGCAGGGCGGTGGCGATGCCGAGCCGCTGGCCCATGCCGAGCGAGAAGCCCTTCGTGCGCTGCCGGGCCGCGTCCTGGAGGCCGACCACGGCCAGTACCTCGTCCACGCGCCTCTCCGGGATGCCGGAGAGCTGGGCGATGGACAGGAGGTGGGTGCGGGCCCGGCGGCCGCCGTGCACGGCCTTGGCGTCGATCAGGGCCCCGACGTGCCGCTGGGCGTTCGGCAGCTGCCGGTAGGGGAGGCCGTTGATCGTGACATGACCGGAGGTGGGCCGGTCGAGACCCAGGATCATGCGCATGGTGGTGGACTTCCCGGAGCCGTTGGGCCCCAGGAAGCCGGTGACGTGACCCGGCTTGACCTGGAAGGACAGCTGGTCGACGGCGGTCTTGGCGCCGTAGCGCTTGGTCAGGCCGACTGCCTCGATCATCTTGTTGCCCCTTACCAGGCCGGGACGACTTTCGCCCGCGTAAGGGTTAAGAGGATAACGAGGTTCCTGCGGTTCCGTCCCGGGCCGGATCCCTGAGCTGCCCCTGAGTCCGACCCGGGGATCCCCCGTAGTACGCGGGCGGGAGGTCAGGCGTCCCTCTTGCGGAGGACGACGCAGCCCCCGAGTACCGCGGCCAGCGTCCAGAGGGTCATGATCCCGAAGCCGCCCCAGGGGCCGTACGGGGTCTCGGGGGAATCGAAGGCGTTGGGCACGACCTGCATGATCCTCGCCCCGGCGTTGCTCGGCAGGTACTGGCCGACCGTACGGGTCGCCTCGAATCCGATCAGGAGGTTCGAGACGATCAGGAAGAACGGGATGAGGATGCTGATGGCGGCGACCGAGCTGCGCAGCATGGCCGCAACGCCCATGCAGAACAGTGCGAGCAGCGCCAGGTACAGTCCGGCGCCGACCAGGGCGCGCAGCACGTTCTCCTCGCCGACACCGATGCCGAGGTCACCGAGGAGCGCCTGGGTGAGGAAGAACGACACGAAGCTGGTCAGCAGTCCCACCGCCAGGGCCAGCGCCGTCGCCACCGCCATCTTGCCGAGCAGGAAGCGCCCGCGGTGCGGTACGGCGGCCAACGAGGTGCGGATCATGCCCGTGCTGTACTCGGTGCTCACGACCATCACACCGAAGACGATCATCGCCAGCTGTCCGAATTGCATCGAACTGAGGCTCGTCGCGGTGGGATCGAAGGTGGCCCGCTGAGCCGCGTCCAGGGTGGCCGTGTCGAACGTGGCGCTGAACAGTGCGGCGAAGCCGACGGTGACGAGGAAGACGAGGGCGAGGGTCCAGCTCGTGGAGGCGACCGTACGGATCTTGGTCCACTCGGAGCGGAGGACGGCGGAGAAGGCCATGCTCACTCACCGCCCTTGCGCGTCGCCTCGAAGCCGGCGCCCCAGGCAGGTACGTCGGCCGGCCGGCGCGGGTTGTCGGCGGCCATGCCGGGGGTCGCCGGCCCGCCCGCCTCGCCCGGCGCGTGGGCGTGGTACTCGACGGAGTCGGCCGTCATGCGCATGAACGCATCCTCCAGTGAGGCCCTTTGCGGGCTGAGCTCGTGCAGCACGATCCGGTGCCGGGCGGCCAGCTCGCCGAGCTGTTCCGCGCTCGCGCCGTCGATCTCCAGCGTGCCGGTGGCGGGGACGCTGACGACGGCGCTGATCCCGGCGTCGTGCAGGACGTCCTTGAGCTGTTCCTGCTGCGGGGAGCGCAGCCGGACGTAAGTCCGGGAGTTCTGCTGGATGAAATCGGCCATCGACAGATCGGCCAGAAGCCTCCCTTGACCGATGACGACCAAATGGTCTGCGGTCAGCGCCATTTCGCTCATCAGATGGGAGGAGACGAAGATCGTCCTTCCCTCCGCCGCCAGGCCCTTCATCAGATTGCGGATCCAGAGAATTCCCTCGGGGTCCAGACCGTTGACGGGTTCGTCGAACATCAGGATTTCCGGATCTCCCAGCAACGCGGAGGCGATTCCCAGCCGCTGGCCCATGCCCAGCGAAAATCCTCTGGACTTCTTCTTCGCCACGGCCGTCAGGCCGACCAGGTCCAGTACCTCGGAGACCCGCTGTTCCGGGATGCGGTTCGACTGGGCCAGACAGAGAAGGTTGTTGTATGCACTTCGGCCACCGTGCATGGCCTTCGCGTCCAGGAGTGCCCCGATGTACTTGAGCGGTTCCGGCAGGTCCCGGTAGTGCTTCCCGTCGATCCGGACCGTGCCGCTGGTCGGATTGTCGAGGTCGAGCATCATGCGCATGGTCGTGGACTTCCCCGCCCCGTTGGGGCCGAGGAAGCCGGTCACCACCCCCGGTCTGACCTGGAAGCTGAGGTGGTCCACGGCCACCGTCGCGCCGAATCGCTTGGTGAGGCCCTCAAGCTCGATCATGCGGCCACGCTAGAACGCCCGAGGGCCCTACGCCACCCCGAGGAGGTGACATAGGGCCCTCGATCGGGCTCTACAGGAACGCGCCGCGCCACCGGCGGGCGGGGCGGGCCGGCTGCGTACCCGCGGTGTACTAGCGGCTCTGCTGCGCCGGGACGCCGCGCGAGACGGGCTCGTCGTCCACGATCGGGGTGGCCGCCGCGACGGCCGCGCCCGTCAGCGTCGCCAGCATCTCGCGGACGTTGGTCAGCTGCGCGTTGATCGAGTCGCGGCGGTTGGTGAGCGCCGCCAGCTCGCGCTCGGACTCGCTGCGGATGCGGTCCGCCTTGGCGTTGGCGTCGGCCACGATGTCCTCGGCCTGGCGCTGCGCGGTCTCCACGGTCTGACGGGCGCGGCGCTCCGCGTCCGTACGCAGCTTCTCGGCCTCCAGGCGCAGCTGCTCCGCGCGGTGCTCGATCTCCGCGAGACGCTTCTCGGCCTTGGCCTGGCGGGAGGCCAGGTCGCGCTCCGACTGCTCACGGCGCTTGGCCAGGTTGGTCTCGAAGTCCGCGGCGGCCTGGGCGGCCTTGGCACGGGTCTCCTCGAACAGCGCGTCGGCCTCCTCGCGCTTGGAGGCCGCGTCCTTCTGGGCCTCGGCACGCAGGGTGGAGGCGTCGCCCTTGGCCTTCTCGACGATGCGGACGCCCTCGTCCTCCGCCTTCGTCTTGCGGTCGGCGGCGAACGACTCGGCGTCGTTGCGCACCTGCTGGGCAGCCGACTCGGCGAGCTCACGGTGCTGCTCGGCCGCGCGACGGGCCTCCTCGCGCAGGTCCTTCGCCTCCTCCTCGGCCAGCCGCAGGATCTTCTCGACCCGGGCGCCGAGGCCGGCGTACGACGGCTCGGCGTCGTTCACCTGGGCCTGGGCGTTCTGCGTCTCGAGGTGCAGCTCCTCGATCCGCTTTTCCAGAGAGTTGATACGTCCAAGGGCGCTGTCGCGGTCGGAGACCAGCTTGGTAATGCGGTCGTCCACCTGACCGCGGTCGTAACCACGCCGCACGAGCTCGAAGCCGAAGGGGGAGGAAGTGTCGCTCATGGGGTTCCTGTCGAATGAGACCGATGAGGTGCTACGTGAGGTGTTAAGGGGAATCCTAGGCGCCCAGGCGGCGTGTCATCGAGTCAATCCGCGTTTGATCTGGACAATGACACCTCTTTTGAGTGGCAGAACGACAGAGCGCTTGTCACCCGTTCGCCTGAACCTCCATCAGGTGCACACATCCGTGAGTGTTTGGCTAGCCCTCCGACGACTTGCCACCCGAACGAGTGGACCCTGCTGTCGCTCCGGCCTTCACGCCCCCCGCGCCCTGACCGCCGACCGCCGGCTTTCCTCCGCCCGAAGGCGCCTCGAATGATTCCAACGCCTCAAGAACGTCCTGGACACGGGAGATCTCCGCCTGAATGTCCTCGCGCCTGCGCACCAGAACCTCCAGCTCACGGCGGCCCTCCTCGACGAGCCGATCGGCCTCCGCCCTGGCCTCTGCGAGGGCGTTCTCGGCCTCCCGGGTCAGCTCCGCCTTCTTCTGCTCGGCCTCCTTGAGCAGCGCCTCCGCCTTGCGGACTGCGGCGATGCGCACCTTGCTCGCCTCGCTGCTCGCGTCCGAGACCAGCTCCTTGGCCTTCGCCTCGGCCTCGATGCTCTGCTCGGTCGCCGCCCGCACCAGCTTGTCCACGCGCTCGCCGGCCGACTTCATCTGCTCGGCCGACTCGCGGCGGGCCCGCTCGTGCAGCTCCTCGACCTCGCCCTCGACGCGGCCGCGCAGCTCCTCCGCCCGTTCCCTTATGGCAGCCGCGTCCGTGCGCGCACCGACCAGCAGCTCGTCTGCGTCCGTACGGGCCTTCTCCACCAGGGAGTTGCCCTCGACGGTCGCCTCCGAGGTGATCCGCGCCGCCTCCTTGCGGGCTGCGTCGACCATCGCGTCGGCCTGCTCCTCGGCCGCCGTCGTGGCGGCGAGGGCCTGCTTCTGCGCATCGCCGGTCAGCTTCGCGGCCTCCGCCGAAGCCTCGGTGATGAGACGGTCGACCTGCTCCGCCGCCTCGCTGCGGCGCTTGTTGGCCTCCTCGCGGGCCTCGTCCAACAGCCGCTCGGACTCCGCACGGGCCTCGGTGTGGATGCGCTCAGCCTCGCTCGCCGCCTCGGCCTTGACCCGCTCGGCCTCCGACCGGGTACGGGCCGCGTGCTCCTGCGCCGAGGACAGCGCTTCAGACGCGTCCGCGCGCAGCCGCTCGGCCTCGTTGGCAGCCTCGCCGACCGTGCGCTCGTTGTCCTTGCGGGTCTGCTCGGTGAGCTTCTCGGCCTCGGACACGGCCTCGGTGATGAGCCGGTCCGCCTGCTCGGCCGCCTCGGTGCGCAGCCGGTTCGCCTCGGCGCGCGCCTCGTCCAGCGTCTGCTCGGCGTCCCGCTCTGCGCTCGCCAGCGTCTCGTTCGCCGCGACCGTGACGCGGTCCGCCTCCGCGGTGGCCTCGCCGATGATCCGGCCGCCTTCCGCCCGGGCGTCGTCCAGGACCCGGGCCGCCTCCGCGCGCACCCGCTGGGCCTCCGCCTCGGCCTCGCCGACCGTGGCCTCGTTGGCCGCACGGGTCTCGTCGATGAGCCGGTCACCCTCGGCACGCGAGTCGACCATGATCCGCGCCGCGTCCCGTTCGGCGCTCGCCAGCGTCTCGGCCGCCTGGGCCTTGAGCCGGGCGGCCTGCGTGGTCAGCCGCTCGGCCTCGGCCGCCGCCTCGCCGACGGTGACCGCGTTGGCGGCGCGGGTCTCCTCCGTGAGCCGGTCCGCCTCCGCCGACGCCTCGGTGATGAGCCGGTCGGCCTGCTCCGCGGCCTCGGTACGCAGCCGGTTGCCCTCGGCGCGGGCCTCGTCCAGGATGCCGGCGGCCTCGGTGCGGGCGGCCTCCGCGGCCTGCGCCGCCTCGACCGTGATCCGCTCGGCCTGTGCCTCGGCCTCGGAGACCGTGGCCGCGTTCGCCGCGCGGGTCTCCTCGGTGATCCGTGCGGCCTCCGCCGTCGCCTCGGCCGTGATCAGGGCGCCCTCGGCGCGGGAGGCCTCCAGGGACTCCGCCGCCTCGCCGCGGATCCGGTTCGCGTCGTCCCGGGCATCGGCCCGGGTACGGGCCGCGTCCCGCTCGGACGCGGCCAGCGCGTCCGTGGCCTCGGTCCGCACCCGCTGCGCGTACTCCGCGGTGTCGCTGCGCAGCTGCTCCGCCTCGGCGATCGCCTCGCCGACCGTCCGCTCCGCCAGCGCCTTCGCCGCGTCCGTCTCCGCGCGCGCCTCGCTGCGGATCCGGTTGGCGTCCTCGGTGGCCCGCTCCCGTTCCGCGTAGGCGTCGGAACGGACCCGGCCGGCCTCTTCCTCGGCCTCCGTCTTCGTACGCTCGGCTGCGTGCTCGGCGGCGCTGCGCAGCCCGGCGATCTCCTCCTCGGCCTGCTCGTGCAGCCCGGCCACGGAGTCCCGTACCTGCTGGGCGGTGGCCTCCGCCGCCGACACCAGCTCCGAAGCACGGCGCTCGGCCTCGTCGGTCAGGCGGGCCGCCTCGGCCTGCGCCTCCTCCGAGCGGCGGCGGGCCGCGGCCAGCAGCTCCTCGCTCTGCTCGCGGGCCTGCGCCCGCTCCTGCTCCGCGTCCGTCCGGGCCGACGCCAGGGTCTCCTCGGACTCCCGGCGGCGCCGGGCGGCCTCCTCCTGCGCGGCGGCCAGCGCCTCCGCGGCCTCCGCGGCGACCCGCTCGGCCGCCGCCTTCGCCTCGGAGCGCAGCCGGTCCGCGGTCTCCTGCGCCTCCGAGCGCACCCGCTCCGCGTCGGTCTCGGCCTCGCTGCGCAGCCGTACGGCGACCTGCTCGGCCTCGGCACGCACCCGGCCGGCGTCGTCCGCCGCGTCGTCCCGCAGCCGCTCGGCCTCCGCCTCCGACTGCGTCTGCAGCGTGCGGATGCGCTCCGCCGCCTCGGCACGCAGCCGGTCGGTCTCCTCCGTGGTCTCGCGGCGGATGTTCTCCGCCGCCGCACGGGCGTCGCGCAGCGTCTGTTCGGCCGTGGTCAGCCGGCTCTCGGCGTCCGTGTGCAGCCGTACGAGCTCCTCGTCGGCCTCGGCGCGCTTGGCGGCCAGCGCCTGCTCGGTCTCCTCGCGCCGCGCGAGGGCCGCCGCGTCCGCCTCGGCCCGTACGGCCTCGGCCTGCTCCTCGGCCTCGGCGCGCAGCCGCTCGGCCTCGGTGCGGGTCCGCTCCAGGGTCTCCTCGGCCTGCTTGCGCAGCGTGCCGGCCCGCTCGACGGCCTCGGCGCGGACCCGCTCGCTCTCGGCAGTCGCCCCGCCGCGCAGCTCGTCCGCGTCCGCCTTGGCCTTGCCGAGCAGCTCCTCGGCGGTCCGGGCCGCCTCCTCGATCTGCTGCACCGCCTCACGGCGGGCCTCGCCGCGGATCCGCTCGCCCTCGGCGACGGCCTCCGCGCGCAGCTGCTCGGCCTCGCCGCGCAGCCGCCGGGCCTCCGCCTGGAGTTCGACCGTGCGGGCCCGGTACTCCTCGGTGTCGTCCTTCGCGGCGCCCTTGAGCTCGTCGGCCGTGGTCGCCGCATGCAGGCGCAGCCGGTCGGCCTCGGCCTCGGCCTCGCGGCGGATCCGCTCGGCCTCCTCGGACGCGGCCCGGGTGGTGGCCCGGGCGTCCTCGGAGGCCTTGTTCAATACGTCCTCGGCGGTGCGGGCCGCCTTCGCCAGCTGCGCGGCCATGTCCTCGGCCGCGGCCGTACGAGCGTGCTCGCCGGCCTCGGTGCGCAGCCGCTCGGCCTCGGCGCGGGCGTCGGCCAGGGCCTGTTCGGCCTCGCTCTTGAGGGCCTCGACCTCCTTGGTGGCCTCGCCGACCAGCCGCGCGACCTGCTCCTTGGCCGTGCGGGTGCGCTGCTCGTTGACGGACTCCGCCGACGCGAGCTGGCGGGACGCGCTCTCCTTGGCCTCGGCGAGCACCTTCTCGGCCTCGGCGCGGGCCTCGCGCAGCGCGGAGTCGGCCTCCTGCACGCGGGACTCGGCCAGCCGGCCGAGGTCCATGGTCTGCTGGCGGGTCTGCTCGGCCTCGGCGGAGGTGGTGGAGCGCAGCCGCTCCGCGTGCTGGGTGGCCTCCTGGGCCTGCGAGGAGGCGGCGGTCAGCAGCCGCTCGGCCTCCTTGCGGGCACGCAGCAGGGTGGCCTCGGTCTCCGCGCGGGCGGCCTCGGCGTCGGCGGCCATCCGGCGCCGGGTCTCCTCGGCGAGCCGGGCGGCCTCGGCGCGGGCGGCGTTCAGGGACTGCTCGGCCTCGGCGCGGGACTCCTCCATGAGCCGGCGCGCCTGGGCCTCCGTACGGGCGCGCAACTGCTCGGCCCAGGCAACGTTCTCGTTGACGTGCGCCTCGACGGTCTGGCGGCGCTCGTTGAGCTCCTGGTCCAGACGCTGGCGGCGGTTGACGGCCTCGGCGTGCAGTTCGGCCTGCAGGCGCGCCTGGTGTTCGGCGTGCTCCTGCAGGATGCGCTGGGTCTGCGCCCGGACGTCGCGCAGCTCGCGCTCGGCGTCGGAGCGCATCTGGTCGGCCTGGATCTGGGCATTGCGGAGCAGCTGCTCCGCCTGGTATCCCATGTCCGCGCCGTCGTAGGCGGGGCGGGACGCCAGACTGCGGCGTACCTCGTGGAGCTTGGCGCGCAGCACCTCGACCTGGTATCCCAGGTCCTCAGCGTGCTGGACGGCCTTCCCGCGCTCCTTCTTCAGCCGCTCCATCTCGGCTTCGAAGCGCGAGAGGTGGTCGGCCCCGGCCTGATGGCTCTCCTGGCTTTCGTAGCCCCGCACAGCGCGGTCCCATCCGTCCCCTGGTCGCAAGCTCACTCCCAAATGAGCATCGCTCGCCCGCTGAACGACGCCCCCGGGGGAATGGTGTCAGATACCGGGGCAGGGGTCACAGGCCCCGACCCCGTCTCCGCACCGAACCCCGGCCGAGCCATGGCCACTCTACCGGCCGGGGAATCGGGCCATCAGTGGTCGGGGTTGGAGGTGACCAGTTCGGTGAGGACGCCGTGGCAGTCCTTGGGGTGCAGGAAGGTGATCGAGGAGCCCATGGAGCCGATCCGGGGCTGGTCGTAGAGGACGCGGACGCCCTTGCCGCGGATGGCCTCCGAGTCGCCCTGGACGTCCTCGGTGCCGAAGGCGATGTGGTGGACGCCCTCACCGTTCTTGGCGAGCCACTTGCCCACCGCGGAGTCCTCCCGGGTGGGCTCCAGGAGCTGGAGGTAGGAGGCGCCGCCGTCGGACGTTTCGTTGATCTTCAACATGGCCTCGCGGACGCCCTGCTCCTCGTTGACCTCGGTGTGGAACACCTCGAAGCCGTACGTGGCACGGTAGAACTCGACAGTCTTGTCCAGGTCGAAGCAGGCGATCCCGATGTGGTCGATTCTTGTCAGCATGGGGACAGTGCACTCCTGAAGGGGGTGGTCACGCAACGTGCGCGCGATCACACCGGCAGCCCGGTGACCGCTGCGGTACCGCCCAGTACATTCACGTAAACCCTCGTTCACTCCTCATCCAAGGGGCTGTGCCTCATGTCCGGATCGAACAACACCACTTCTGTGATCGTCGCCGGGGCCCGCACGCCCATGGGGCGGCTGCTCGGCTCGCTGAAGTCCTTCTCGGGTGCCGACCTCGGCGGTTTCGCCATCAAGTCCGCGCTGGAGCGGGCCGGGATCTCCGGCGACCAGGTCCAGTACGTGATCATGGGCCAGGTGCTCCAGGCCGGCGCGGGCCAGATCCCCGCCCGCCAGGCTGCGGTCAAGGCCGGCATCCCCATGAACGTGCCCGCCCTCACCATCAACAAGGTGTGCCTCTCGGGCCTGGACGCGATCGCGCTGGCCGACCAGCTGATCCGCGCCGGTGAGTTCGACATCGTGGTCGCGGGCGGCCAGGAGTCCATGACGAACGCCCCGCACCTGCTGCCCAAGTCGCGTGAGGGCTTCAAGTACGGCGCCATCGAAATGCTCGACGCGATGGCCTACGACGGCCTCACCGACGCCTTCGAGAACATCGCGATGGGCGAGTCGACCGAGAAGCACAACACCCGCCTCGGCATCGAGCGCGCCCCGCAGGACGAGTTCGCCGCCGCGTCGCACCAGCGCGCCGCGGCCGCCCGGAAGAACGGTGTCTTCGAGGCCGAGATCACCCCGGTCGAGATCCCGCAGCGCAAGGGCGAGCCGGTGGTCTTCTCCGAGGACGAGGGCATCCGCCCCGAGACCACGGCCGAGTCCCTGGGCAAGCTGCGCCCCGCCTTCGCCAAGGACGGCACGATCACCGCCGGCACCTCCTCGCAGATCAGCGACGGCGCGGCCGCCGTCGTCGTGATGAGCAAGGCGAAGGCCGAGGAGCTCGGCCTGGAGTGGATCGCGGAGATCGGCGCCCACGGCAACGTGGCCGGCCCGGACAACTCGCTGCAGTCGCAGCCGTCCAACGCGATCCTGCACGCCCTGAAGAAGGAGGGCCTGGACGTCTCCGACCTGGACCTCATCGAGATCAACGAGGCCTTCGCGGCGGTCGCCGTGCAGTCAATGAAGGACCTCGGGGTGACGCCGGAAAAGGTGAACGTCAACGGTGGCGCCATCGCCCTGGGACACCCGATCGGCATGTCCGGCGCGCGCGTGGTGCTGCACCTGGCGCTGGAGCTGAAGCGCCGCGGCGGCGGAGTCGGCGCGGCCGCGCTGTGCGGCGGCGGCGGCCAGGGCGACGCACTGATCGTCCGCGTCGCCAAGTAGGCCCAGCCGGGGCCGCCGGGTCCCGACCGGGACCGGCGGCCCGACCGTACCCGTACGAGAACCCAGGAGCGCAGCACGTATGACGGCTGTCTCTTATAAACAA